>CAXBNB010000860.1:0-2020 GCA_963976505.1 uncultured Reichenbachiellaceae bacterium | reverse complement strand
CTGACATCCTCCAACAGCTCCTGAAATAGATGCTTTTTGCTCCAAAATCAAAGCAATCCCAGCACTTACCAGTAATGCTTCATGAATTATTTCATCTTTTATATGATGGATATCTTGTAAGGTAACTAGCACTCCGGGGATTATGCCTGAAGCACCAGCTGTAGGAGCAGCCACAATTCTACCCATACAAGAGTTTACTTCTTTGGCAGCCAATGCACGAGATATCAACTTTTGAAATTCCGGAGACAACACTACGATCGAGTTGTTGAATACCTTTTTTGCCCCGTTGTTGATCATGCCCGAACTGGAAGTCATGTCTTCAGTCAATCCAGTATGGACAGCTTCCTTCATTACCTGATATGCCTGAGAAAGGCCAGACCAGATTTCTTCCTCTGAGCTTCCTTTTTGCTCTATTTCATAAGACAATACAGGCTGAAAAAGATTGGTGTTTTGCTTTTCACAATAGGCTTTCCAACCACTGAAACTATCAAATAAGAATGCCATTTTTTGGATTGCCCATCAGGGCTTTATTGAAAAGTAAAGCTAATGATAATCCTACCCTCTTTCAAAGAGAGTATTTAAAATTCGGCATTTCCAGGAGTCCGAGGGAACGGTATGACATCACGTATATTGGTCATACCAGTTACGAAAAGAATCATCCTTTCAAAGCCAAGACCATAACCACTGTGTGGAGCAGTACCAAACTTTCGTGTATCCAAATACCACCAAAGTTCATCTTTTGGAACGTTCATTTCATCCATTCTGGCTACCAGTTTTTCATAGCGCTCTTCCCGCTGTGAGCCACCCACAATCTCTCCAATGCCTGGAAATAGAATGTCCATAGCAGCAACTGTTTTACCATCATCATTCATTCGCATATAGAAAGATTTGATATCCTTTGGATAGTCGGTTAGAATCACCGGTTTTTTAAAGTGCTTTTCTACCAAAAATCTTTCATGTTCTGACTGTAAATCTGCTCCCCATCCGTCAATCAGATACTGAAATTTCTTCTTTTTGTTCGGTTTAGAATTCCTTAGAATGTCAATGGCTTCTGTATAAGTAATCCTTACAAAATCATTGTCTGCTACGAATTTAAGTCTGTCAATCAGACATAATTCGTTTCTTTCCTCTGCTTTTTTATTTTTATCCTCATCTGCTTCTCGTTGGTTCAGGAACGCAAGGTCGTCTGCGCAATGTTCCAAAGCGTAAGACACAAGGTATTTTAGCATTTCCTCAGCAAGATCCATGTTGTCATCGAGATCAGCAAAAGCTACTTCAGGTTCGATCATCCAAAATTCAGCCAGGTGCCTCGTCGTATTGGAGTTTTCGGCACGGAAAGTAGGACCAAAAGTATATATTTCTGACAATGCCATTGCCGCCAATTCGCCTTCCAGCTGTCCTGAAACGGTGAGATTGGTTTCTTTATCGAAAAAATCTTTTTTGAAATCTATTTCTCCTGCTTCATTTTTTGGGATATTCTCCAAGTCTAAAGAAGTTACCCTAAATGTTTCACCTGCACCTTCTGCATCAGAGCCTGTGATGATTGGAGTATGGATATTTAAAAATCCTTTGTCATTGAAAAACTTGTGTACGGCAAAAATCATCGCATGCCTGATTCTATAAATTGCTCCGAAAGTATTGGTACGAGGGCGCAAATAAGCGATTTCCCTCAAAAACTCCATGGAATGCTTTTTAGGCTGCAATGGGTATTTTTCAGGGTCAGCAGTCCCCAAAACCTCAAGGGTTTTTACGTGCATCTCGACACTTTGTCCTGAGCCCTGAGACGCGACTATTTGGCCTTCCGCAGAGATACAAGCTCCAGTGGTTACTTGTTTGAGCAAGTCTTCACCAATCGCATTGGGGTCAGCCACCAATTGTAAATTATGAATGGTTGAGCCATCATTTAAGGCAATAAATGCAACATTCTTATTTTGCCTTTTAGTACGTACCCATCCTTTTACAACAGCTTTGTCTGCCTCCCCAGCTGTTGTATCTTTACCTGCAACATTTACTTTGGTAG
>CAXBNB010000859.1:0-2025 GCA_963976505.1 uncultured Reichenbachiellaceae bacterium | reverse complement strand
AAAATACATAATCAAAGATAATCCCACTTGATAAGGGACGACTAGGTAGGAAAGTCGCCTTAGCTTTGCCTCTCGAAATAGACAATATAAGAGATGGTGAAAAACAAAAAGGATATTCTTGACAAGCTGAAAATTGAAAAGCTCAATCCTATGCAAGAAGAAGCGACACTTGCAATTGATTCTGGGTCAAATGTACTTTTACTATCTCCAACCGGTACAGGGAAAACACTCGCTTTTTTGCTGCCCATTATTCAGAAGTTGGATGACTCTTGTCAGGAAATCCAAGTGCTCATTGTTGTGCCTACTAGAGAGCTTGCTTTACAAATCGAGCAAGTAATTCGGGAAATGGGAGCTGGACTAAAAGTCAATGCGGTATATGGTGGTAGAGCTGGTTCTAAAGACAAAGTGGATTTGAAGCACCGTCCAGCTATTTTGGTAGGAACTCCAGGAAGGGTCGCCGATCATTTTAGGAGAGAAAGCTTTCCTACTGCCCATATTAAGACTTTGGTTCTGGATGAGTTTGACAAATCGTTAGAAATAGGCTTTGAACCAGAAATGCAAACTATTGTTGAAGCCTTGCGGAATGTCGATCAGAAAATCCTTACTTCAGCCACCAGAGCAGTAGGCATTCCCGGTTTTTTGAGAATACAAAAAGAAGTAACTGTTGATTATTTGGGGGATGAATCTTCTCAGCTCAAACTTAAACGAATAGTTTCTCCAAGAAAAGACAAGCTTGAAACACTCATTGAAACGCTGAGTCATATAGGCAATAAGCCGGGGATTATATTCTGTAATTTCAAGGACACCATTCAGCTGGTCAGTGATCACCTCTATGATCATGGCATTGGACATGGATGTTTTCATGGAGACATGGAGCAAAAGGACAGGGAAAGGGCACTGATCAAATTTCGTAATGGTACCCATCAATTACTTGTTGCAACTGATTTGGCAGCCAGAGGCATTGACGTTTCGGATCTGGCTTTTATCATCCATTATCAATTGCCGCAAAATGTTAAAGAATTTACACATAGAAATGGCAGGACAGCTCGAATGAATGCGGAAGGAACTGCGTTTCTGCTTCAGTGGGAAAACGAACAGCTTCCTGATTTTGCCCAAGAGGTAGAGCTGGAAACGGTTCAACCAAATACACTTCCCAATCCTTCAGTGTGGAAAACACTGTTTGTATCCGGAGGTAGAAAGGATAAAATATCAAAAGGTGATATCGCAGGAATATTTTTCAAACAAGCACAGTTGGATAAAAACGAACTAGGAGTGATAGAAATCAAACAAGATTGCGCCTTTGTTGCCGTACATTCTTCCAAAGTGAAAACTGTGATCCAAAAACTAAACAACACCAGAATCAAGAAGAAAAAGGTGAGGATTACGGTTATTTGAATGTTAGCAATTGCCGTTAATTATGTTTTAAACACAATTCAAAAAGAAGATCGAAAAGACGTTTAAAGATTTTATGCTAATAATATCATGTTAGGGAGGTATCGGTTAAATGTTTGATCAAATCTCAACTAATATTTAATTTTTAGTTGAGATAATAGTTAAGCTTATTATATTTAAATATTATCGTCATTTATATGAATCCCGAGCAATTATTTAAACAATTATTTCAAGCTGGAACCGAGCAAGAACTTGCAGAGATTATAATTAGCAAACCTGAGGTCTTCAAAGATGAGAACTGGCATCCTCTTGGTCATTATCAAAGTAGTTTTAGTATGTTCAAAAATCAAAAAAAATCATGGAGAAAGTAAATCCCGAATTTGTCCGATTTGTAAGCGACTCTACTGCATTACTATCCATGCGAGACTCTGATTTTGACGCTTATAGCGCCTTTGGAGAAGTCATTGACAATTCCATTCAAGCTAATTCAAGCAGCATAAGGCTTTTGGTGAAAACACATCAAGAAGCACGTCAACGAGTGGGTGATTATCAAGTTGTTGATTGGATAGCATTTGGAGATGATGGATATGGCATGGATGCTGAGACTTTGCATAGATGTTTACAATTAGGTTT
>CAXBNB010000858.1:0-2029 GCA_963976505.1 uncultured Reichenbachiellaceae bacterium | reverse complement strand
TTTTTTTTACTCCAATAATCATTTGTTTTCTCCGAAAAAACATTGTCAGGGTCAAGTTCACTTTTTTGTAACACCCCATCTTCGTAATTATAAGATGCGGCTTCAATGTTGAAAACTTTTTCAGTTTTACCATAGCCATCTGTGTAATAAGGAATTTCAACTTGTGCTCGTCCATATTCTGATTTGTCGAATATTTTAATGCGTCGAACCCTTGTAAAGCTGATAATATAAGCCGAGGAATTATACTCACTTCGTATAAAACTAGACTTTCCCTGATCAAAAAGAACAACTGCGCCTGCCTCCTCGTCCTTTTCGTAAAATGACATTCCCACTTCATTTTGCGTAATTTGGCCAAAAACGTGTTCTTCTTTTTGTGCAAATGAAGAAAAACTCCAAAGAAGTGTCAAAGTGAAAAGAAAAGCTTTTTTTACTATATTCATTTGATTCTCCAAGGTGGATTAACACGGTTTTCACCGCCGTAAAACAAAATTATATTGTTACCATCTGGGTCTTTTAACCGTGCTTCTTTCCATAGCCAAGTTTGATCAATCGGAGGATGAATAAACTCCACTCCTTCTGCGATCAACCTATTGTATTCAATATCCAGATTTTCACACTCAAAATAAACAGTCACTCCTTCACCAACTGCCAATTTTTCTACTCTATGAATGGAAAATGTAGCATTACCATCTGGGCAAACGAATCGGGCATACCTAGGAATAGAGTCTACAATCAATTGTAAGCCAAGTTTTTGATAAAAACGGACAGATTTTTCCAGATCAATAGACGGTATGGTAACCTGAATGAGGTTCATCTATTTTTTATCTGAAATGTAAGTACGCTTAGATTCAAACCATTCAACCAGTTCTTCTCTATCCGCCTTACTCAAAACAGCCTCGCCGTGAATCCAAGTATAAGAATCTAACGGCATTTCTCCTTCTCCAACCTCCTCCACACATTCGTCTAATTTGTGGTCTTGCTTTTTATCATTGTAATCAGCCCAAGTGGAAAAATTGAGGTGCTTTCTGGCATCATCTATATGGTGTTTGACCCACCATGAAACGGGTGCTACATTGGAATACCATGGATAGGTCGTCTCAAAAGAGTGGCAATCATAACAACTCGCCTTAATAATATTAGCCACTTTTAATGGCGGATTTGTTATAGCAATAAAATCCATTTTTGGATCCACTGATGGATTTTCCTTGTCTATCCTAAAAAACTGAATGACAATTAGTAAAATTAGTACTGCATACAATATTCTTTTCTTGTTCATAGATGATTTTGCTTTTCAATTTTATCTTGAAAAGATAAAAAAAATAATCTAATTGATTGCTCTTTTTTCATCTTTCAATCACCCTAGAACTAAAACATATTGCACACAGAGAGTATTTATTTATGAATTATTAACTAAGACAAAATATCCTTCACTACTTTACCATGCACGTCGGTCAGCCTAAACCTTCTCCCTTGGTACTTGTAATTAAGTCGCTCATGATCTACTCCCAGCAGGTGCATGAGTGTCGCTTGAAAATCATGTACGTGAACCCCGTTCTCCTGTATGTTGTAACCAAATTCATCGGTACTTCCATATACCGTTCCGGCCTTTATGCCTGCTCCAGCCATAAACAGTGTATAACACTTTGGATGATGGTCACGACCATAATTGGTTGCACTCAATGTGCCTTGAGAGTAATTGGTTCTTCCAAACTCCCCACCCCAAATGACCAATGTATCTTCGAGGAGTCCTCTTTGTTTTAAATCCATAATCAAGGCAGCAGAGGGCTGATCTGTTTCTTTACACTGTCTTTTGATAGCATTTGGTAAGTTTCCATGCTGATCCCATCCTTGGTGGTACAGTTGTACAAACTTCACATCTTTTTCGATCAGCCTTCTGGCCAGCAAGCAATTGGCTGCATAAGTTCCTGGCTTTCTGCTGTCTTCACCGTACATGTCATAGATATAATCAGGTTCGCCCGTGACATCCATGATTTCTGGTACAGATGTCTGCATTCTATACGCCATTTCA
>CAXBNB010000857.1:0-2033 GCA_963976505.1 uncultured Reichenbachiellaceae bacterium | reverse complement strand
TGTGAAAGGCATTCTGCAAATGACCGTATTCAATGAACTAGGTAAAAACACTTTCTTCATTGAAAATGGCCTCAAGGCTATCGTTAATGAATACTTTGATTTGAAAGTCCTTTCTCGAAATGGAATCAAGAAACTTTACGTGAAGATGCCAACATCTGCATCCAAAGTTGGTTAACGCAACACCTTAAACTCACTGAAATTTTCAGAAGGGACTTCTTTTAGAACAACATTTTTTACTCTTGCATTTTCAGGACCGGTTTTACACCAATCGACGAATTTAACAATACTTTCTACAGTTCCTTCAGCCCGTATCAGGACACTCCCATCAGAAGCATTTTTCACCCATCCCTTAATCCCTAGTGAAATGGCCTTTTCGAATGTAGACACCCTGAAAAAGACGCCTTGAACAATTCCTATTACTGTTACCTCTATGCTTTTCACATTTAATCAAATTAATGATGTGACAATTTCAACTCCTGAAGAAGTTCCAAGCCGAGAAGCTCCAGCTTCAATCATAGACACAGCCTCCTCGTATGTTTTTATACCTCCTGATGCTTTTATCTGCACGTGAGATGGCACAACACTTTTTATAAGTCTAATGTGTTCTTGTTTTGCTCCAGAAGAAGAAAACCCTGTTGAAGTTTTGACGAAATCAGCCCCAGCATCAACAGATAATTTAGTAGCCTTTATGATTTCCTCGTTGGTCAGAAGTGCCGTTTCAATAATTACTTTCATTACAACATTGCTTTGGTGCAGCAATACTGAGCATTTAGCCAATTCAATTTTCGCCCATGGCATTCCAGACTTCAAAGCAGATATATTCAGAACTATATCTATCTCATCTACGCCATTTTCTATAGCCATTTCACATTCTTTCAATTTAGCTTCTGTCATTTGGTATCCAAGCGGAAACCCAGCTACGGTTACCAATTTGACTGAAGTGGCTTCCAATTCGCGTTTGGCTCGCTTCACCCAAAATGGTGGCAGGCAAACTCCTACAAAAGAGTGTTTGATCGCTTCTTCAATAAGTTGATCAACGTCACTTTCTTTTAAATCAGGATTGAGTTTGGTGTGTTCAATGTAATCATTGATTTTCATGGCACTTTCAGCTTACGCTAATGGACAATTCCACATTCTTTGCACATTTTCCTTTTCTTGAGGGATCTTTTTTTAGGCTTCTTTTTGTGTCCAAAATAGGTAGGATCAGAATACTGAGGCTTCTGCATGTCTTTCTGCATTTTAGACTTCTTTTTGGCATTTGTTTTCTGCAGCTCTTCATATTCTTTAATGGCATTATCCATTTTATACTTATAGCCGTTTTTATTTGCCTTTTTCTTCTTCTTTACTGTCTCAATATTCGATGGAGCTTCTTTTTTAGTATCAGAATCCCGTGTCGTCTGAGCCAATACATCAGTGAAAATCAATAAACAAAAAATAAATAAAATTGGAATACTCTTCAATATCATATCAGTCCCTTTGTTGGACAATATTAACGATTATAATGAGGAATATTATATTTGAACCAGACAGTCTCAAATTTCAATGAAAATCAAGAACAATACCTGCCAATCAATTCAAAAGATTTAGCTTGTTGAGAAGTTGCTGTTTGTAGGTTCTACCGAGAGGAATTTCAGTTCCACCAATTACAATTGTCTGCTTTCCCTCATTGATGCTTTCAATTTTTGCAGCATTAGCTATATGAGTCCTATTGACCCTTACAAGAACATTCGAGGATATTTTATCTTTTAGTTGTCGCAACGAACAACGCATTCTCAACTTCTTATCACTAGTAACAATATTGATATATTTCTCCTCTGCTAACTCTATCCACAATACCTCATCGTATTTTACTTTTTCAATTCTATCTGCCACTTTGATAAAGAAAGAATCTTTGAAGAGTATATCGTTTTCCCAGGCGAAATCTTGGTCATCTAAAGGGGCTTGTACCTGGTCATTAGAAAAATTGTAAATAGCCAACTCAATAGCCGCTTGTAGGGATTTCAATTCCAATGGCTTGATTAGATAGGCATAAG
>CAXBNB010000856.1:0-2039 GCA_963976505.1 uncultured Reichenbachiellaceae bacterium | reverse complement strand
GATCCGTTTGGCGGTAGATTTAGCGTTGTAGGTATTTTATCTGTGGTTGTTAGTGTTGGTGGCAGGGTGAGGTTTAAGTTTCCAGCAACAGCTTGATCGTATTTGTTGGTAATGGTTACCTGTAGGTCATAACCGTTTACCTTGGCTTCTAAGTTTATTCTGTCACCAAAGTATTCTTCTAGGTATTGCTTGTCCAGAAGCAACAGTTGGAGTGCATTTCTATAGTTGGCAGGGCCCAACATCTTGCCTTTTTCCATTACACCTACTTCTCTTCTGTCCAGAATAGCAGTCCACATACTTTCGTTGGTAAGTGGTTGATTTTTTTCTAAGAACAGCACCATGCTTGAAAGGGCATTCCCGCTTAAATTGCCCGTTTTGAGTACAAAGGGTACATTCTCCTTGTCAATATGTTCTTTGTTTCCTTCATTTGCAAAATACCCATCGTAATGATACGGATCAGCAAGCGTATCCCAAACTTGTCTGAAAATATAGCCTTTCTTAGAATGGGCGAAATCTATCCATGACTCTTTGGTAAACATACTTTGCACCTGTAACCCATCATAATCTTTGCATCCGAATATTTGACCAAATCCAACATCAGTCACTACTGGTAGATTGACTTGTTTTACCCAGTCCTGGAGCTCTTGCTTGGCCAAAAAATCCATGTATCCATTGAATACAAACCAGCTATTCCCTTCATTCATGCCTTTGCCTATTACTTCCAATGGATGCCCATCAGTACAAGTAACACTTTTTAATAAGGTTTCAGCACCAAACCAACCTTTATGAAGGTCATACTTATCTATTATATCTTTGGTACTGGCAATGAGGCTTTTTATTTTTTCTCTTGTAGTATTATCAGATGAACTGACTACAAAAAGTTTCCGATTGCCATTTTCAAGGTAAAAGGCATCAGCTCTGATCAATGATTTAGCATTGTATTGGTGGCTTTTTATTATTTCAGGAAATACGGTTTTATTTATAATCTTCTCAAGGACTTTGATGCCAACATCACTTTTTGGGTCAACAAATATCAATGCATTTTCTTTAGAAAGGGTTGATTCGAGTTTCGTGATCGAGGGATTACTCAGTGTAGAATATGTCTGTGAGTACAGATGGTTCATAAAACCTTCTTGCAACATGAGTCCGGGAACCCCCATATCTTCAGCTATGTCCACTTTGCTTTGTAGAATATTCTTTTCTAAATCTGGAATTGAAATTTTAAAAAGATTTCCGTAACGATACCAAGCGTCGTAAGTATCATGCCAGTGATTGGTATATCCATTAAACTGGACATCATTTCTGATTACACCATCAAGATTTATTTGCTGGTCTGCATTGTGCTCGTAACTATCTATTCCTTGACCATGAACAACAATTGCATTAAAAAGTATTATGACAATGACAGTGATTTTTAGATTGGTAACTGAGTGCATATTAATTCTACATATTAGGTTAAGTACATACCCTATTTGAGATCAAAGGCAAGGGTTTTATGTGTTGTCTGATTAGCTATTAAACA
The DNA here is from genome assembly GCA_963976505.1 of uncultured Reichenbachiellaceae bacterium. Taxonomy (GTDB): domain Bacteria; phylum Bacteroidota; class Bacteroidia; order Cytophagales; family Cyclobacteriaceae; genus CAXBNB01. The sequence goes on along the minus strand of CAXBNB010000856.1, from coordinate 517 downwards.
ACCAAATGTACGGTAGCAGAATTTACAGTAATCTGAAAACAAAAGGAAGAGGTTTGCCCAACGATTTCGAATTGTTGGAGTAATTCGGATGATTGTCAACTGCTTTACATCCTTAATTGATGCAAAAAAACTATGAACCTTCAGTAGCTGAAACCAACTTAGCTTTAGTATAGGTTTTGATTTGCTGATCACATTCGTCTCTTAGTTGTTGAAACACTTCTTGGTATTTTGGGTCGAAGGCCAAGTTGTTGGTTTCCATTGGATCGTTTTGTAAATCATACAATTCTTCCGGAGTGTCAATGAATCTATATCTGAAATACTTCCATTTTTCGGTTCTGATGGCCTCACTGGATGGGATTTCATCCTTTTTCCAAAGGTGTTCGAATAAGATAGATTCTCTGATTTCTTTATGTTTTCCTGTAGTCACATAGGGGAGAAGGCTGATTCCTTGATATATTTCGGGCGTTTGTATCCCAGCAAGGTCTAGGATGGTTTTGGTGACATCTATGTTGAGTAC
>CAXBNB010000855.1:0-2044 GCA_963976505.1 uncultured Reichenbachiellaceae bacterium | reverse complement strand
CTTGGTGTGAATTGGTATTGCATAGAAATTGATTTTTCCGAGGATTTAGAAGTCACATTTGAAGAAAAACTTCCAGAAGGCTGGAATGCTTTTCCTTATACCTCAGGAAGTGTTGCTTTTGGCTCAGATTATTTTAAAATCGGTGCGCTATGCCTGAAAGTGCCTAGTGCTATTATTCCATCAGAATACAATTACCTCCTCAACCCTTTACACAAGGATTTTCATAAAATAAAAGTAGTGGATGTACGTCCATTAATCTTAGATCAAAGGTTGAAAAAGTAATGCTTTTGAGCTTTTTGAAAACTCTATTAGACCTTGACTGTATTTGCTTTTGGCAATTCAATACTTAGCCATATCCGTACAAAAAAGAGTTCATTAGTGAACAATCAATATTTTAATTCTAACAATTGAGTCTGTAATCACACATGGCATATTTATTGAGTGCTTATAATTTATGCAACTTTTGATCCGCACCAGTTGTCTATAAATAAACTCATTATATGTTGCGAACAAGTTTTTTCCAAGCGTATCATCAAGTCAAACAAAACAGAAGTTTATTCTGTATTCATTTGATTGGGCTATGCGCTTGTTTGCTGTGCGGCGTAATGACTTACAACTGGATGAAGGACAAGTATTGCACTTATGAACTAAGTAAAAATGAAAGCCAGTTTTATCAAATAACTAGAAACGCTCGCATTGGGAATGATGTTGTTAGAGATCACTCTACACCAGGACTTTTGGCCGAGTCATTGGCTTCTCAATTTCCCGAAGTGGAATATGCCGTTACCATAGAGCCAGGTTTGAATAACTCAAGGAATAATGGAGTTGTTTCTGTAGAAGGTGGATACAATGGAATATTGGTGGCACCACATTATGTCAGTCATAATTTTTTCGATGTATTTCCTTATGATCTACTACAAAATGCAGTAATCTTCGAGAAGAAATCGATTTTTATTTCGGAAAAATTATCCTTGAAATTATTCAATACTACAGAAGGTGTTTTGGGAAAATCGGTGCAATGGAATGATGAAAAACTCAGTGGGCAATACACTGTAGCCGGTGTTTTCTTTCCTACTGCTACTAGCCCCTCTGCCCCAATAGATCTATTGTTTTCCTATGATAACTACAGGGAAATCAATGAAGGGATTTTGAATTGGAACAATTACACTTCGTCCACCTTTGTGCTCTTGAATGAAGGAACCAATGTTGCTCAATTAAACAATCAAATCTCCAGTTTTATAAGGTCAAAGGATAAATGGGCACAGTCAGATTTTTTTATGATGCCTTATTCTGATAACGGTTATGAATTCATCCAATCTCAAAATTATACTAAGATAATACTAGCAATAGCTGTATGTATTATGATTATCGTATGCATTAACTTTATTCACTTATCCATGGTAAAGTCTTTTATGCGAGAAAGAGAAGCTGACTTAAAAAAGATTTTTGAATCTCGAAGACAGTTGGCTTTTCAACACATCGGAGAATTGGTGTTGATGACTGTCATTTCTTTGACTCTAGCTGTTTTAATTGGGTGGGCTATATCTCCTATTTTGAATTTCTTTATGGCCAAAGAATTCAACTTGAATTTGGATACTATTTTTATGGTTTCAGCATTAAGTATTACCCTCTTCATAGGGTTTTCGATTCTCTTAAATATAAAAAACCAGCTTGAAAATAGAAATAGTTCGGATAAAAGGACTTTTGAGTCCAAACTTACTAAGCTAGAGATGTAAACTTTCCTAGTTAAAAATAAATTACTCTTCTCGGTCAGAATGTAGCCAGCTTTACTAAACTTTTGAAGCTTGGTTATATGGTCAATATAAATCTCCAATACTACAATTAGGAAAATACTAATTTTCTTCCTTTATTTGCAATACTACAATTAGGAAATAACCATGGGTAAATATCAATTGGGAGAATTTGAGGAAATTGTTATGTTGACAGTCGGAGTACTCTATGGCAATGCTTATGGCGTGTCTATTAAAAAGGAAATAGAAGAAAGGCTAAAAAGAAAGGTCAGTGTGGGGGCGCTACAGTCTGC
>CAXBNB010000854.1:0-2048 GCA_963976505.1 uncultured Reichenbachiellaceae bacterium | reverse complement strand
AATGGGGCAGTTTCTCATAGAATCCGCAAGTTGGATCTTTCTGGTAAGGATTATATCAGAATTTGGGAGTTCGGCATTGGCGGGATATACCATTGCTTTCCGAATCATTGTATTTACCATATTGCCTTCATGGGGAATGGCGAATGCAGCAGCAGCTTTGGTGGGACAAAATCTGGGAGCAAAAAAGCCGGAAAGGGCAGAGGAGTCGGTATGGAAAACAGCTCATATTAATACGGCATTCCTTGGCTTAGTTTCTGTTGTATTTTTCATTTGGGCACAATTTTTTGTTGGTCTTTTCACACAAGATGCCTCGGTATTGGATTATGGCGTATTGGCATTGCGAATTATATGTGTCGGCTACATCACCTTCGCTTATGGAATGGTAATTAGCCAGGCTTTTAATGGTGCCGGAGATACCAAAACTCCAACGTATATGAATATCGTATTTTTTTGGTTGATACAAATTCCGCTTGCATACCTATTGTCTTTACACTTTGAAATGGGCTTTATTGGAGCCATGATTTCTGTAGCAGTGGCATTTGCATTGCATGCGATGGCATGTATCTATTTGTTCCGAAAGGGAAATTGGAAACTGATTAAACTCTAATAAAAATTTGACTGAATGATTCCTGACATGGGAGTCATTCAGTTTTTGTTATTTTAAAAACTAATAACACTTTTATGAAAAAAATTAAAGGCCATACTGTGAAGTGGGGAATCATAGGCGTTGGGAATGTATGTGAAGTAAAGAGTGCCCCTGCCATGTATAAGATCCCAAACTCTGAAGTTACGGCAGTAATGCGAAGAGACGGAACAAAGGCGGCTGATTTTGCAGAACGGCACGGAATTTCTAGCTGGTACAGTAGTGTTGACTTGCTGATCAATGACCCCAATATAAATGCTATTTATGTAGCTACTCCACCCAATGTACATGCCGAATTGGCGGTAAAAGTTGCGGCGGCTGGCAAGCCCTTGTATATGGAAAAACCAATGGCAAGGACTTACAAGGAATGCCAGGAAATGGTCAAGGTTTTTAAGGACAAAAAGTTACCCCTATATGTAGCCTATTACCGTAGGGCATTGCCCAATTTTCTTAAGGTAAAAGAGCTAATAGATAGTGGCGCAATAGGTAAAGTAAGGATGGTGCAAGTAGAAATGGTAAAACCCATAGCACCGGATATCATTACACACTTAAACGATAACTGGAGGGTAAATCCTGAAACATCAGGTGGTGGTTATTTCTATGACTTGGCATCACACCAACTGGATTTTTTGGATTTTCTTCTGGGACCGATACAAGATGCCAAAGGGATTTCAATCAATCAGGCTGGGGCGTATCAGGCAGATGACATTACGGTGGCTAATTTTTCTTTCCAGAATGATATCATCGGAACAGGCAATTGGTGTTTTACTGCCGGCAATTCGATCGACAAAGAAATGACAACCATAATAGGCAGCAAAGGACACATCACCTACAGCACCTTTGAAAACGCAACGGTGAATTTGTACTCCGATGATTCCGGGCATGAGCAGTTTGATTTCGAAATGCCCGAACATATCCAACAGCCATTGATCACGCAAGTAGTGAACGACCTTTTGGGCAAATCTGAGTGTGTAAGTACCGGAGAATCAGCCGCTAGAACCAATCAGGTGATGGAGGCCATTACGGGGTGATATTGGCTGAGTCTAATTTGTGGGTTTTGCTGATATGGGATATATTACAGGAGTGGTTATTGTGCATAAGCTAGATTTTATAAAAATGCATTATTAAACATCAAGGAATTCGTATTAAAATCCGCTCACTTAGTGACTCAATACGTTATGAAGACTAAAACAAAAAAGGGATTTGACGCTGTGGGATTTATGAGAGAACAACGAAACTCACTCAGCGAAAAACTTAGCAAAATGACTAAGGAGGAAATTTTAGAATATTTCCATAAGAAGCGCTTGGAAAACGGTGTAAAACCATGTGCATAACAAATATTAATCCGTTTTTGATTACCCAAGTAGTGAACGATCGTATGGGCAAATCCAAGTGTGTAGGTAGC
>CAXBNB010000853.1:0-2049 GCA_963976505.1 uncultured Reichenbachiellaceae bacterium | reverse complement strand
AGAACAAAGACTTTTTGGGATAAAAATTGTGTAGAAGTTCCTTGTGCATTGGATACTGCGAAGGTCACATCATAGGTGCCTGCAGTGTTGTAAATAACTGTAGGGAAAGTATCTGTTGATGCAGAAGGAGTACCGCCATTGAAGGACCAATTATAAGAAGTAGGAACACCATTGTAGGTAAAATTGTCAGTGAATTGAACAGTATCACCTACACAGGCATAAACTAAACTTTTAGGACTCTCCATATAAGCGATAGGAGCACATGGTTGGGTAACATATCCATCATTTGTCCCTGTTGCAATTAGATTGGAAGCAGAAACTAAATTTTGCAACCAAGGATAACTTGCTGAAGACAATGTTGCTCGCATTACCGCTACTTGACCTTCGGTAAACATGTATTGACAATCATCATAACTCATGTAATTTTCCAATTGGTCTGGTACATTTGATGTAAAAGCAGATGGCCCAGAAGCATCATTAGAACAAGTGTTGTTGGAAGTATTACATCCAAAAGTTCCAATTGCAGCAGGTGGAGTGTCACAAATTCTGTCGCCACTACTAGAGCAATTAGAACCACATCCGCTTTGAAAAGTATGCAGTAAATTGAGGCAGTGTCCCATTTCATGGGTTACAGTTCTACCATTTCCACCTTGAGCAGTCCCAATTCCTCCCCATTCGTCATGTCTAACTACGATACCATAAGTATTTAAAGAAGCAGAGGTAGTTGAAAATGGAAATTGTGCATATCCTAATGTGGTTCCAGTTCCGCCACTAGATTCTATGGAATTGACTAGCCAAACATTAAAATACTTGTTTTCGTCCCATTGAGCCAATGCCTTAACTTCGTTTCTTTGATTAAAAGTCAGCATAGAGTTCACTCTTGTGACACCTTCAGTGCATTGTCCATTAGGGTCAATCTTCGCTAATCGGAATTCAATATCAGCTCTTCCTGATAAATTGGCGAATACTGGTCGAATAAGACTAGTATCGGCATTCAACTTATTGAAATCGACATTGATCTTATCTATCCCGTCTTGAATTTGAGCGAGAGAAATATTCCCTCTTTCATTACTATGAATGACATGAACGACAACAGGGATAATTATTTTTGGAGCTTTATTTCCACTAGGAGCAATTTGTGCCTCTTCGTATATTTTTTGTAATTGTTTTCTACCAGCAGGGTCTTGCATCATTTGTTCGTATACAGAATGATCTGTTCCACATTTTTGGGCGCTTATCGGTTGAAAAGCAAATCCAAAAAATGCAAGCACTGCTATTTTAATTAATTTTCTCATTTTTACTCGTTTAATTATTTGATCAATAGTTTTTTATTGATCCACTTATTATCAATTTTCATTCTTATTATATACATACCACTGTTCAAACCTTTTGTGGTTATTACTGTTTCAAAAGGTCCAGCTTTTACATTGCTACTTTCAAATTCTGATACTTTTACACCTTCAATACTGTACACCTCAAAGTATAGTTTAGTAATGTCTTGATTTGCGATTAAACTAACTGTTACATTCTCTGAGGAAACTGGATTTGGGAAAATAGAAACGCTTCCTGAAGCGATACTATTGCTATTGAGCCCAACTTTTGTGTCAGATACATTGAAATCATCTAGATAAAAATTATTTCCTTCAGAGCCTTTAAATTCAATCTTGAATCGAACGTTGTTACTGAAGTTGATCGAAGGAAGTGGTATGGTATAGGTGACCCACTCTGATGGGCCAGATGGTACAAATACACCAGTTGTTGGCGAAGCCGTTGCCATCAAATTTCCTACGAAACCAATTCTTGGAGACCACGTTTTACCGCAATCGGTAGACGAATAAATGTTGAATTCATCATTACTATTACCATCAATAGTAGCGTAAGCATAATAAAATCTAAGCTTTGGGCTGCTTAATACGGATAAGTCAAAAGATGGGGTGATGAAAGAAACATTTTGATAGGAGACATTGTCTGCTCGATTATTGAAATAAATACAGTTAGACCCAGTTATTTCAGCGTTGTTGAAAACCTCAAATTTTCCATTACTGAAGC
>CAXBNB010000852.1:0-2055 GCA_963976505.1 uncultured Reichenbachiellaceae bacterium | reverse complement strand
CCTTATCTGACGCTTTTCAAAAACTCACTAGATTCATTAATGTACCATACCAATCTTATATCGTTCACATTATTGGACACTCTTGCGGACTATCTGATAGAACGTTATTAAGAGAAATACTTGAAAATCGAAATTGTGAGAGGATTTTCATTCACCACTATCCAGACGTCAAGGATTTCACCCGGAAAGCGACTGAATTGACAAGGCACTTTACAGATAAAATTAGCTATTTGAAAAAGGTTTCACCTTTTGATCTATCTTTCGAATGTCCGCAATCGATTGAAACGACCTACAATAACTAGGCACTGGTGCGACCGATAGACCAAGCATGAATGCAGTGTTGAACGAACCTGTGTTGTGGTAGTTTTCTTGGGAAGTAGTGTCAAAAATAGTTGGTGACTTGTTGTAAATTTTTTCTACAGGTTCAGATATACTTTTTCCATTACGTCGATAGCCGTTTATTTTACTTATTGACTTGGTGAGTCCAATGTTTGGGAAGTCTTTCTTTAGTCGGAAATACAAACGGGTTTGAACAATTCAGCTTTACCAAACCTTGAAGGTTTAGTAAAGCATCACCTCTATCACCAAATTTCCATTTATAATTTTTTACATTGGTTGTCTGATGTACCTTTAAAGCTCAATTAACCCAGACCAATCGTATTGACCATAATTCATTGAAAACTATGATCCGAATCCTATACTCCTGCTTTTTCTTCCTTGCTGTTTTATTTTCTTCCTGTCAAAATACCGACAAGCCTGCCGAAAAGAAAGAGGCCAAAAGGCCCAATGTCATCCTGATCATGACCGACGATCAGGGCTATGGAGACTTGGCTTGTTTAGGGAATGAATTCATCAAAACACCCAATCTTGACAAACTGTACAGTCAAAGTACCAGTTTGACGGATTTTCATGTGGGCACCACCTGCGCTCCGACCCGTTCGTCATTGATGACGGGCAAGCACTTCAACAAAGTGGGTGTGTGGCACACCATCAATGGTCGGTCTTTGCTGAGAAAAGAAGAAAAAACTGTAGCCAATGTTTTTGCTGATGCCGGTTACAATACAGGCATATTTGGTAAGTGGCATTTGGGTGACAATTACCCTTTTCGTCCACAGGACAGAGGATTTCAGGAAGTTTGGGTGCACGGTGGGGGCGGAGTGACGCAAGCACCGGACTATTGGGGCAATGACTATTTTGACGATACCTATTACCACAATGGACATCCAGAAAAAGTGGAAGGCTATTGCACGGATGTCTGGTTTGGCAAGGCCATTGATTTTATAGACAAGAACAAAGACAAACCGTTTTTCTGCTACATCCCTACCAATGCACCTCACGGACCATTGTTTGTAGATGAAAAGTACAGCGAACCTTATAGAGGAAATGAAAATGTACCTTCGCCTGAGTTCAATGGCATGATTACCAATATCGATGAAAACGTTGGATTATTGGAGGCGTATTTGCAAAAGAATAATTTGGCTGACAACACCATTTTGATATTCATGACCGATAACGGAACTGCCAATGGTGTTAGACTCAATGGAAAGGGATTTGTCGAAATAGGTTTCAATGCCAATATGCGTGGAAAAAAAGGCTCGAACTATGAAGGTGGGCACAGGGTTCCGTTTTTCATTAGATGGCCGCAAGGAGGACTGTCCCAAAAATCTGAGGTTACCCAAAATACAATAGTAACAGATGTCTTGCCTACGCTTATCGATCTTTGTGGTATTGAAGTGTCAAAGGATTTGCAATTAGATGGAACAAGTTTAAAGCCATTGCTTTATGGCAACAAATCGCCTTGGGAAGACAGGATGCTGATGGTCGATACCCAAAGGGAGTATGACCTTAAAAAGTACAAAAGGCCTTCTGTCATGTTCAATGAGTGGAGGTTGGTGAATGGTGATGAGTTGTACAATATTGCTGAAGATCCGGAACAGGCCACAAATGTGGCAGATCAGTATCCTGATAGGGTGATAGCCATGAAAGCAGGGTATGAGGAATTGTGGAAAGATGTGTCCATGAATAAGAATGAAATCAGCAGGATTGTAGTGGGAG
>CAXBNB010000851.1:0-2055 GCA_963976505.1 uncultured Reichenbachiellaceae bacterium | reverse complement strand
CCGAGCCATTGGCAAACAAAAACGGAGTTTACACCAAAGAGCTTGCAGGAGCAAACTATGAAGAAATCATTATCCCTATTCCAAAAGTTGCCAAGTTTGAAGCAAGCGTAAGAATTGTCAAAGGCACTGATGGGTTGTACCGATATGGTATTTCCATTGATAGTAAATGGGAAGGCATCGGAGGTGTCTCATTTGCTCCAAGTGTCAACAGTCAAACCTTTCAGGATAGGAAACAAACACTCAAAGCTGCCCTGGATTACATTGCAGGGAACACCCTCAATAATGAAAAAGCATACAATGCCATTGATCAATTTGCAAATGAACAAAGCATTGAACTATACAAAGTAGAATCAACAGAACAAGCCGAAACCCCTAAAAATGATGTTCTTAAAGGAGACGGACTTAAGATCATTGAAAAGAAACAGGAAATTTCACCGCTCTATCATGGCACATGCCTTCCGTTTGAACGATTTGACAAACAATTTCTGGGATTAAAAACCGGTGATATTCCATCCCATCTCGGTTATCATTTTACACCCAATAAAAAACTGGCAGCTTCTATTTTTGCCAACGACCCACACAACGACAGCTATGAACATTGTCGATTTATCGAAGTCGGCATAAAGGTCAACAAAACCTTAAAGACAACCGAATCTGCGTTGGTAAAAGGAATCCTGCACTGGGGCATTATGGAAGGCATCATTACCGACCGCAAAGATGAACTATGGGAATTATTGCAACTCCCATACATGGCAGATGAAAGAAAAGAGCAAAGTCTTGTTAGTATGCTTAATTCAGATGAATGGCTGGACAATGGCAATCCGGTTATCAACTATGAAGCACTCGGCATTCGATACCTTAATGAAGTATTGAAAGAAGAAGGTTTTGATAGCATCCAGTATAAGAATGAAATCGAATGGCCGGAAGAAAACCGCTACGACTGGATAGTATTTGAAGAATCTCAAATCATATACCGAAAGCAGGAATACGTTGGTAAAACTGAATATCCTGATAGGGCTGAACAGGTGAAGAAACCTTTACAGGAGCAACTTGCTAATCTTGGGTTTGAAGGACTGTTTTCCGTTCAGGAGGCTTTCTCCAAACCTCTAACAGTTGCTGATTTACAGGCAAGATGGCACGATGCACAGGAATACTTTCAGAAACAAGTCAAGGATCCGGAGGTAGAACAAATAAAAAGATGGCAAGCCGTGCTGAAAGCCTTAAAAGGTCAAAAGGACAAAAAAAGTATTGAACAGCGTAAGGAACTCGACAGGAAAATTGATGCCCGTTTAGATGAATTGACCCGCATTCAGGCACTACTTGAAAATGAACACAGACAATTCCATCAGGAATTAGTGAAGCATATAATTGAAGATGCAAAAAAGCTCGGACATTCATTTACCAATGAGACAGAGCAATCAGAATTTTCATCCATTGTAGCTGATGGCTTGTTTGACGAAAGAATGATAGAACCCTATTACAAGCAGCCCATCCCTGAAATTGCCAACCAAATCATACAGGATTTTTTCAAATCAACTGCTCCCGAAAATCCAACCAAATCAGAAACCAATGGAGTAGAAAAGAACATTGCCGATCATCCCATATTAGACACGGACGATGCCTGGACGATGACACCGCTTGAATACCAGCAACTGAAAGCCATTGAGAAAACCGGCAGTTCCATGATTCTGGATGCAAAAGACAGGCGCAACCATGAGGCCATTATAAAACAGGCCATTGAAGACGGGAAAAATATACCGCAACGGGTACTTGACCATTATCCCTGGCTGACAGAAGGAATCCCAAAAAAACCTGAACCGAAACAAGCTATCAACCCTGTTAAAACAGATAAACTGAAATCATTCGCTCAATTTCTTTCCCTCTACAAAACCATAGATGGCCACATGAACGATGGGGCATTGAAAGAAACATTTGGAAGAAAAGGAAAAGCAGCATTGAAAGAGCTGGCACAGTATCTCGGCTTAAACGAGTACAAAGTCGATTTTAATAAAGCTGGGGTGGCAGTGAGTGGAGACCTCACCCTGATGGGCATGT
>CAXBNB010000850.1:0-2063 GCA_963976505.1 uncultured Reichenbachiellaceae bacterium | reverse complement strand
TTCTGTGAAGACAATGATTGGTAATTGATGTGCTTTTCCCTTGTGTATTTTGTCCGTTTCAACGGCCAAATAACCCTCTTTGAGCAAATCCATCCCCCTTGCCCTATCCAGTTTTTCAAAGGGAATTACTTCCGGCCAGATTTTTCCTTTTTCTAGCTCCATTCCCTTAGCTTCTATTTCCTCATGACCATAGTACACAGATAAATCCCCCCAATCGGCAATATTTCCTTTCATCAAAATAAGGCTATCTAGAAACAACTCACTAATTTTGATCCCTATGTCTGTGAGGTAACTATAATCCCCGGCTTTAGTTTCTACATTTTTTATCAACAAGTCCATCAGCTTGGAATCATTCTCCGGGATGTCATGGTAAGCTTCTTCCGTATACTGATTGTAACTCTCTGTAGCAATCTCATACAAGGCATTAAGCAGTATCATGAAATTTAGCTGGCGAATATATTGTTTCTCCCTATCCCCAGGATAAGCGCCTGATTCTATCAATATGGTACTCGTGCCCCACTTTTGAATATTGTCCCCAAAAGCCCTGGGCTCAAAGCTGTCATCGTATTTACCTACCTGACCAGGAACCACCTGCTGTAACAATTGGTCCATCCCAACGATCACCTTCATGGCTTTGCTTCTAACCGCATTCACTTCACGGGCTTCATTGTAGGCAGGAGCAAGAAAGGAAATGGTAGCCGGAAGAGCGGTGCCTTCTACGTTATAATACCTGTTTTGATCGTGAAGATTGAAACCGAATTCCGGCTCAAAATCATCCCTTGCACGCTTGAGTATAATCCCCTCGGGTGTACTTTGGCGAACAGCATCCCTATTGAGGTCAATTTGTTGCGCATTTCTTCGAACAAACCTTTCTGCTCCATCTGGATTGAGCATGGGAATAAATCGAAGCAGCAAATTCTTATGTATGGCCGAGCGAATGAACTCAAAGCCATCATCAGCGGAACCTTCCAGAAAATTGAAAAGATCAAAAAGGGCCATGGTGGCGGTGCTCTCATTGCCATGCATCTGAGACCAAAGTAGTACTTTCTTTTCCCCTTCCCCATAGGTCAAGGCGTTGATAGGTCGTCCTTCCACTGACTTACCAAGCACAGTGGTCTCAAACACATCTTTCCTTTTAGCAATCAAAGGAGCGATAATCTCATATCCATAACGCCTATTGTCTATCTCTGGAGCTTTGTATTTTGTAAAAGCATTTTCCAAAAGTTTTGGGTTGATACTTTCAGTTTTTTCCTTGACTGGCTGACAAGCAAAAAACAGTGAAACAAATAGAAACAATGGTATTCCAGAACAAGATCTCATTGGACGACTGAAGGTTGGTTACTATGTAAATATGGTGAAATTTAATTAAATTTATGGGCCCAAATAAGCAAACAGTAATAAGAGTACTTATTTAAATTACGGCTATATATAAATTAAATACGGCCTTTTTGATCAGAGACATTCATGTAAAACCCCAGCCTACCACTATATGAAACTGGAACTACTTCCGCACAAATTACCATTAAAACATACTTTTACTATTGCCCACCAAAGCAGAGATGTTCAAGACACCATGATCGTAAAACTGATTCATGGTGAACATTACGGTCTGGGAGAGTCCACAACCAACCCTTTTTATGGAATTACTTTGGATAATTTGCAATCCTGTCTGGTACAGGTAGCGGAGAAACTGACAAAGCTGGATCCCATACACCCGGAAGAACTTTGGACCATTACTGCCCCTTACTTTAAAGGCAATCCTTTTGCTCAATGTGCTTTGGACATGGCTGCCTGGGATTTGTATGCCAAGCTACAGGCTAAGAAACTCTACGAATTACTTGAGCTTGACCCAAATAAAATCCCAGTAACCAATTTCACCATAGGCATTGCTCCCATCAGCAAAATGGTTGAAAAAATGAAGGAAATGGACTGGCCTCTATATAAAATCAAACTGGGAACTGCCAATGATATGGAAATCATCAGGGAGTTGCGTAAACATACTGATGCCACTTTTAGAATTGATGCCAACTGCGCATGGAATGCGGATCAAGCCATCGCTTATT
>CAXBNB010000849.1:0-2063 GCA_963976505.1 uncultured Reichenbachiellaceae bacterium | reverse complement strand
ATTCTTAAGTATATATTGGTCTTTCCAGAAGAATCTGCCTTGCTTTTTTTGATAATCACAAGTATTATCACTGCCTGTAGTCAGACAAAAAACACCAAGGACATTTTTTCCAAAGAAAATTTAGTTGCCTGGTGTATTGTACCATTTGATACTGAAAATCGGACGCCAGAAGAAAGGGCAAGTATGCTCAACGAACTCGGTATCACCTCACTGGCCTGGGACTGGAGGGACAAGCATTTATCCTATTTCGAACAGGAAATCAATGTACTGCAAAAAAGCAATATTGAACTCAAAAGTGTATGGTTTTACGTCTCTGTAGATAACGGCAATATCATCAACAATGGCAATGAAACAATTCTTCAAATCCTGAAGAAAACCGGCACCAAAACCGATTTATGGGTGAGTATTCCAGAAAATAATTTTGAGGGAATGACCGATGAAGAAAAGGTAAAGAAAGGAGTTGAATTAGTTAATCACATTTACGACAGAGCCAAGGCGATAGGATGTAATGTGTCATTATACAATCACGGAGGTTGGTCTGGCATGCCTGAAAATATGGTTAAAATCATTGAGGCTTCCGGGCATAAATCAATTGGTATAATTTATAATTTCCATCATGCGCATCTCCAGCTTTCCGATTTTGAAAAAAACATCAAGACAATGTTGCCTTATTTGAATACTGTCAATTTGAACGGCATGGAAAAAGGTGGTGAAAAAATCCTTCCCCTTGGCGCAGGCAACCTAGAGTTGGATATGATGAAGACACTGCAAAAATCAGGGTTTCAGGGCTCTATTGGCATCTTAGGTCACAAAGACGATGAAGACGTAAAAATCTCACTCCAAAGGAATCTAGACGGCATGAAAAAGCTACTCACTCAAATGGAGAATGATGATGCTTTAAAAACTTACAACTGATCAATCAGGAAGAGCAAATGCCACATAAGCATCACCCTTTGGTAAATCGAGCTTACCTCCACCTGTAGCAGGCACCACAATGAATTGTCTGCCATTGGCTTCATAGATACTTGGCGGAGCTGACCCACCAAAAGGCAACTTATAAGACCATAGTTCTTCGCCAGTATCTACATCAAATGCCCTAATCTTCAAGTCTCGTGTGCCAGAGCAAAACACCAAACCACCTGCTGTGACCGACGGACCTCCGAAGTTCTCCGTCCCGGTAACGGGTATGCCTCGTTTGGTCAAGGCTTCATACTCGCCCAAAGGCACACTCCATTTTATCTTTCCAGTATTCAAGTTGATAGCGGTTAGTTTTCCCCAAGGAGGTTTGTTTCCTGGGTACCCCTCCTGATCCAACAACTTGATCCATCCTTCCTCAAAAGCATAGTGTGGCTTTTGTGGTTCGGCTTTTTCTGTGTGCTTTTCAGGCTGATTTACATTCAACAAATAATCTTGAAGGTCTTCTAATTCCTGCCCTTTGATGTGTGGCATTGCAGGCATGTTTTTTCGGCCAAATTGCAAAAGCGAATCAATACCCTCTTTGCTCATTCGATCATTCAAACTCAGTAGCGAAGGATATTCACCACTGCCCTCCCTGCTGACCCCATGACAGCCCACACAATTGATGAGGTAAATTTCTCGCCCCGCCGTAACGGGTAATTTGCTTTCATCCAATACTTGTTTCTTTTCTTCATTCAGGGTGATGTACCAAGGCAACTCATTAGAGCTCACAAACAGCGTAGCAGTTGCTACATCTACGCTCGCTCCAGTCCACTCTGCTCCACCATGGATATTATTAATGATATTCGGCTTCCCTATTTCATTGGGCAGCATCCACCCATAGGTAGCGCTATCTTTTTGTATTTTGCTTAGTATAAAATCATGGTTTTCCTGAGCTATGTCCGTGATATCATCTAGTGTAAATTCGCTTTTGCTAAAGCGTTCCGGCAACTCCACATCTGGCTGATAAGGCCATGTCCATACTCCAGGTACTGAAGATGTAGGTGTCCTCTTGAGCCGAAATGGAAAAATGAGCTTGCCACTTACACGATCCAAAAGCAAGGTATTTCCGGATTTGGTTACCTGAGCCACCACATCTATAGCTT
>CAXBNB010000848.1:0-2074 GCA_963976505.1 uncultured Reichenbachiellaceae bacterium | reverse complement strand
ACATTGTTGCCATGAAAATCGAGGTAACTCCTGCCCTGAGTGTCTTTAATCGATGAACCTTTACAAGATTCCATTACATTGAGACATGGAGTAGAAAGAGACTGATGTAAAAAATATTTATTGTCCATCTCCAACAATTTGTTGGTCTCTTCATCAATATTTGATTCCCAGTAGTCAAGCCGGCTGCCCGTTATATTTATATCACCTTCCGATCTTAGTTTGTCTTTATCCATCCTTAAACACTATTGTTAATACCTCAAATTACGCTATCTAATCTGTAATTTATCAAACAAATCTAATTCGTAATTTTACAAATGTTAAATATAATTGCCTATATATTTGACTAATATTATATTTTTACCCTTGTAAATAAGTATGTTACCCGGAAAATAAAGCCATAAACATTATGAAAGATGAAAAAGCTAATATCTAAAGAACAGGGAGATAACAACTCTACGGAAAATAGAAAGAAATACCATGAGAACTTAGATCAGGAAACCAAAAATTGGATTGAAGAAGATGCCAAATACTTCCTTCACCAGGCCCTGTCAACCCCTGTAATGAATGTTCTTTCGAAAACAGAGGGTGCTTATATTGTTGACCTAAATGGTAAAAAATACCTCGACCTTCATGGCAATGGGGTGCATAATGCCGGCTTTAGCAATCCAGACATTATAGATGCGGTCAAGGTACAGTTGGACATGAACCTTGCATTCACCCCAAGAAGGTACACAAACATCCCTGCGATTAAATTAGCTAAAAAGATAACAGAAATTACTCCTGAAGGATTAGACCGAGTATTGTTTTGTCCGGGAGGATCTGAAGCCATAGAGATGGCTGTCATGCTCGCCAAGCAAGTAACTGGCAAATGGAAAACCATTTCCTACTGGGACTCTTACCATGGAACAGGATTTCAGGCATCCAGCGTTGGTGGTGAGGAGCATTTCACAGTGGGCCAGGGACCAATGGTACCGGGGGCATTTCATGTTGAGTTTCCGAACTACTATAGAAACCCATGGGGATTCACAGATCAAGAAGCTGCCAATCAAGAATACATAAGACAAATAAAAAACATCTTACACCGCAACCCTGATGTGGCTGCTATTATAGCTGAGCCCATTTCAGCCACTCCAGTAGTCCCATCTGGCGAATACTGGCAAGAGATTCAACACCTATGCGAACAGTACAATATTCTACTGATTTTCGATGAGATTATTGAAGGTTTTGGAAGAACAGGAAAAATGTTTGCCTCAGAGCATTTTGTTACTCCAGATGTGTTGGTGATGGGAAAATCCCTGGGAGGTGGACTGGTACCTTTTGCAGGCATTGCCACCAAGGAGAAATACAATGTTTTGCAACATAGGTCGATTGGACACTTTACACATGAAAAAAATCCATTGTGCTCAGTGGCAGGACTTGCCGAAATAGAATACATTGAAAAACATCAGTTGGTGCAGAATGCCGAAACATTAGGTGACTATCTGATGGACAGACTTCAGGAGTTAAAGGAAATTTACCCTTTGATCGGAAACATTGCCGGCAAGGGTTTTCACATCGGGGTTGATCTGGTAAAGGACAGGAAAACCAAAGTGAGGGCTGTAGAAGAAGCCGAACAAATCATGTACGACTGCCTGGAACAGGGAGTGGCCTTTAAAATCATAGAAGGGAATATTATCACCATGAGGCCATCACTGGTGATCACAAAAGACGATTGTGATTTGGTTATTGATTCTTTAAAAAATGCATTGGAGAAAATTAGATAATTCCCAGATTCCTAACTGTCGTCAGACAGGTATTCCGGGATCTGTCCGAGAAACAGCTAATGATGTATTTTCAAAGGGATGTCAGCATGAGTTAGAGAAACTTTCGTTTCTTCTATAGTCGCACGGAAGTAACTGCCATCGCTATTTGTGTGGATTTCCCATTTAATAAATCCAACCTGTTTTTTCATCCACTCTACAATTTGTCTCGCGATCTGAATCAATTGCTCTTTGGATGTACCATCAGCCAATTCGTAGCTAATTAGTCGTCCCTTAAAAACTCATTTTCTGTCGTGATATTAAACCAAATTGGA
>CAXBNB010000847.1:0-2075 GCA_963976505.1 uncultured Reichenbachiellaceae bacterium | reverse complement strand
AAAGGCATTGAGCAATATCAGTGGCCCTGCGGTGATTTCAAAAAGGGTCTCGTGCATGTCATTTTCAAAAAAATCACCGATGATCACTATTTTTCCAGCTGTAAAATCCTGTATGTCTTTGTCCGCCAGAAAAAGGAGTTCGCCCAAGCTGACGGGGTTGAAGCCTGCCTCCTGCTCCATAATGTCTTTTTGCAGTAGCCTGTAGTTCATAATGAAATTGTTGATTGTCCAATGGTCACCAATTTTCACAAAAGGTCCTTTTTTTTCAGCTTTCACCCCATAGACATCCTCAAACACTTTAAGTGGAGTAAGTTTTAGTGAGTCGTTGTACACCAGCTGGTATTTGTACACTCCGTCGAACACACTGCCAATGACGTAATCAGAAAGCCCTCTGTTGATGTCTTTGAAAACGGGTGCCTCCAATTGTCCTTTGTCATTGAGGTGGGAAGAAAGAATGACATTGTCCATCTGCTGCAATGCCGCATGCAATGGCACATCCACATCGGTAGAGTCGGCAAAATGCACGTCACAAATTACGTATTTGGGTTTCGTTTCTCCAGAATTGATGATTTCCAGAAAAAGAGCAAGTTTTTCTCTGTCGGTGATCACTTGGTTGCCCACTGGAAAACCAAATTCATCGTACCGGTCTATCAATTGTAGGTCATACGATGTATTGATAAACGCGTATTCGGAAGAATTGGGAATTTCTCTATTGGCAAATTTCAGAGCAGATGAACTCCAAATGAGGAATTTTTCATCCCCGGCAAGCCACGGCAATTTCATCAGGTAAAAGGTAAAAAATACCATTGCAATCGTATTTGCAACAATCCCGATTAAGAGTAAGGCTTTTTTCAATTCTTTGGTTTTTTACTACAATTTAGACCGTAATTTCGTTTAGTTAGGCATTCCGTCTCTGCGAGCGAAGCGCGGCAGTCTTCAATTTTATATACCGATATATTTACTTTGAAATCGCTTCGTTCCTCGCGATGACGCTTGAGCTTAACTACACGACATTGATTTAGAATGAATCAATTAGATTTTTGCCTTTCTAATTGTAAAAACGGGTGGATCATTGAGCACCTGTTGCCAAGGCTCGGCTTACATCGCTCTCGGAGCATTTTCCGTAAAGCATGGCAATGATTTCCACAACATTCTTTTGCTTTTCTGAGGCAGTTCCACCCCCTATATTTTCCATCAAATACTTTATATCGTCTTTGCTAATAACTACAAGTTCCAGGTTTGTAATTTGTTCTGACTGTTCGGTTGCAGCATTGAAGTAAAACAATTTGACATCAGATACTTCAGCAGGATCAATCGATTTGTTGTCCACCGAGTAGAAATCTGAAGCTTTGAAAATTAGTGAATCTCCTTCATTGGATAATTTTTTATTTATGACTTCTCCTTTGTAAGAATAGCTGGCATAGAAAAACTTGCCGTCATTCATGGGATAGGCCGTGGGTGAAACAGACACTTTGTAGGTATTGCCCAGAATGGCAACAGGGCCTTCACCAAATCGTTTCTCAAAGTCCAGTTTGTTGTTGATGCCTCCTGCACGTGTACTCAACCTACCTCTCGCTGGCGACAGCACCGATGAAAGTGCATAGGCAATCTCACTTTTTCCGGCTTCAGCTTCCTGCTCTTGAATCACGAAACGACCTCTACTGGAACTTAAAACTGCTGCCTTGGCATCCGAAGATTCAAATTTCAGCTTGGCGGATTCGTCTATACGCATTCCTTTGGTCAGGTATTTCTTACTTTCGGTATCGTAAATCTTACCAATCGAATGGATGATGGTATAGGTCTGGGCTTGTGCCGCAAGTCCTAAAAACACGAGCAATAATGTAAATACAGTTCTCATGATGTCTTGTTTAGTATAAAATTCTAAAGTGAAAAGTTGAAAGTTATAAGGTTTAATGGTTAATGGTTAAAAATATTTAAGTTGAAAGTTAATATAGTCTGAAATCATTTTTTACATTTTCTTCTCTAGAAGTTGGTACTTGATTGCCATTGCTCTTTTTTATGACTTGCTCACTCACAAAGTTTCTCATTTCAGAAACAGTATAGCTTGCATCACG
>CAXBNB010000846.1:0-2076 GCA_963976505.1 uncultured Reichenbachiellaceae bacterium | reverse complement strand
TCATTGTCTTTCATATAGTTACACTTTTTGTGTAACGCTATTTCAGGACGGGACAATCAAAACATTTTAAAAGCCATCCGAGGTTAACCTTGGATGGCTTTTTTTATGCCCGTTTTTCAATGTTTAGAGTAGGCGTGGTGTCCCTTATGGTCATGGAAGGAACACAAAAAGTGGAAGTAGTAACCTGTCAAGTTCGAATAATGTATTTTGTCATTATTATTGACTAATTATTATATTTACGGTCAAATAAGGTTGAATCGAATTTCAGTTTGTTTGAAAAAATCAACTAACCTTTGAAGTAATTTGTTCAGGGTGAAACGAACCAGTTTTTCTTCTGATGCCAAACATGAAAACTTTGAGTGGAAGACTTTCATGTCATTTAAGAATAAACAAGGAATATTTTTTTACTTCATATACTCTAAGGATCGTGTTATTTGAAGACAAATGACTAAGATTTTACAGCTACCAGCTATTCGTATTTTGATTATTTATATTCAGAAATGTAAACAGTGAAGATTTTGTTTATAAGTTTGAACCGAGAGACTTTTTAATTTTTTTATAAAAATGGGTTTTACTAAAGCACATATATCAGTTCCGTCCGACAGTTCTTTCAGTATTCGTAGAACTGAAATGACCTCTAATACCTATAAAATTCATTCACATGAAAATTATGAATTGAATTACATTATTTCTGGTTGGGGAACACGCTTTATTGGAGACAATATCCACAGCTTCTCAAGGGGGGATTTGGTGTTGATTGGACCTGAACTCCCACATTGTTGGGAAGTGAAAGGTGTATCGGCCGGGAAGGCTCCCGAGTGTATTACCATTCATTTTCATGAAAACATTGATGGTGAGCAGTTTTTCCATTCACCGGAATTGCGCCCAATCTTGAACTTGATGCGTGAATCCAAATCAGGCATACAGTTTTATGGAAAGGAAACCAAACAAGTCAGAGACATACTGCTCAAAATGTCTGATGCCAACAGGTTGAGAAAACTGATTTTCTTATTGGAGATCTTTGAGATATTGGTAGGTACGAAAGAAAGAAAAGCGTTGGTATTGGCTGGATATTCTAAAGAAACAGATACGCCTGAAAAGCTTAAGCTTCAAAAGGTATATGAATACATCCTTTCTAATTTTTCTGAAAAAATAGAATTGGACGATATAGCAGAAAAAAACCACATGACCAACAGTGCTTTTTGTCGTTTTTTTAAGAGGAATACTGGCAAATCCTTATTCCATTATATCAAAGAAGTAAGAATAGGGTATGCCTGTAAACTCCTTCAGGATTCAGACTGGCCTATTTTTGATATCGCATTTCAGTCGGGCTACAACAATATTGCACACTTCAACAATCAGTTTAAGGAGTTTTGCGATACCACTCCTAGCAACTACCGAAATAAGTTTAAAAACCTATAATTACACTTGATACCTCTATTTGCTTATAAGTCAATATACTGTTTATTATGAGCAAGATATAGAAACTATTGCGCAATTTCTTCTCGTATATTTGCTGTAATTAGACTATAAGATTATGCCAACCAACCACTTTGATATTTACCCGGTAATGTTGACTCCATTTCAGAAAGACAATGAAGTTGATGTAAATGCCCTAAAAGAACTCACTGAGTTTTACATTGCCACTGGTTCAACAGGATTGTTTACCAACTGTTTGACTGGGGAGATGTTTCAATTGACCGACAATGAAAGGATTCTTGTCACTAAGACTGTTGTCGATCAGGTAGCTGGCAGACAAAATGTAGTGGCTTCTGGAACTTTTGGACTTGATCAGAACAGAAACATTGAGTTCATAAAGAGAATCTATGATACTGGAATATACGGAGTGATCTTAAATACCAATCAACTGGCGACTCCAACAGAGAGTGAGGAAGTGGTTAAGAAAAATTTGAGTAAAATTCTGGATGCTACAGGAGACATTCCATTGGGTGTCTATGAGTGTCCTGTTCCTTACAAGCGCCTCTTATCCCCTCAGTTATTAGGTTGGATGGGAGAAACGAAGAGATTTGTTTTCCTAAAAGATACTTGCTGTGCCCAAGATCAAATAGTAGCTAA
>CAXBNB010000845.1:0-2081 GCA_963976505.1 uncultured Reichenbachiellaceae bacterium | reverse complement strand
TAAAGAAGTAGAAGGGTAAAAATATGATCTTTCATTCGCTGGTAGTGTACTAGACCAGTCGTTCCTGGCTGTTAAATCCAAGTATATGAAATCTTTATAAGACAAATTAGCAATGCCATAAGCACTGTATATGACTCTTTCAGACAAACTACTATTGAAACTCAGTGCCCCTGAACTGATATTGCTTACACTGTACACGTTAGGTACTATAAGTCCATTTCCTGATCCTGACGAGTTGGATAAATATTTTCCTTTCGTGTACCTACTATTACCTCCTCCTGACACAACTAAGCCAAAATCACCCACATCTTTTGAATAGGTCAATAAGAAATCTATATTTTTCTCCAAATTACTACTATTGGCAAGACCATAAGCGCCATTGTTAGACTCTCTGGTATAGCTTGGTGATATCTTGGTTTCACGGACTTCTGCATAATAATCAACCGAATACCTTCCCATCAAAGAAAGGTCATCTGTTATTTTCAAATCTGCTTTAATATTCCCCATAATACGGTCTCTTGAAAAACCGTTTTTCACTTCATTAGCAAGAAAGTATGGATTATTGTAGTCGTTAGGTGCATACTGTTGCACTCCTTCCTGACCTGGCACCCAATAATTCTTGAAGTCATTGATATCCAAGTTTTGTGGGACTTTATACGCAGCTTCTAAAGGGTTTGTCCCTCTGTTCCCAGTATTTGGCCTATTGTTAGACCAGGTTCTACCAGCATTAATAGTACTACTAACAGTTAAAGATTTATT
The DNA here is from genome assembly GCA_963976505.1 of uncultured Reichenbachiellaceae bacterium. Classification (GTDB taxonomy): domain Bacteria; phylum Bacteroidota; class Bacteroidia; order Cytophagales; family Cyclobacteriaceae; genus CAXBNB01. The sequence continues at coordinate 1,322 of CAXBNB010000845.1, read as the reverse complement.
TGCTTTAATTGAGGAATTCAAGGAAAAGTTATCCTTCAATAAATCAGCATTAGGAATCAATCCACGACTTCTCATGTTGGTGTATCCCAGTCTATAGTTGATTATTTCATTGCTACCAGATACAGCTACACTATTGGTAGTGTTGATCCCATTCTGTACAAAATCCTTTACATTATTTGGATGTGACACAAGTTCAGTAGGAATTTGATTGCCATTCGCATCTCGAGGCGAATCCCATTGGATGGCATAATATCCTCTATCCAGTTCCATTCCAGCACCTGCAGCCTCTGCAGGCGTAACTACAGGAAATTCTCCTGGGCCAAAATTATCTGGTGTATAAGAAAAATACCCTGTAGCAAATTTTTTCTGAGTTTTCAGAAACTTAAAAGGAACATCAAACACTGTATTGGAAGAGAAGCTCACTTTAGCTTTATCTCCTTTGGCAGCAGTTTTCGTCGTAATCAATACAACTCCATTACCTGCTCTGGTACCATACAATGCCGCCGCACTAGGGCCTTTAAGTACCGTAATACTTTCAATATTGTCTGGATTTATATCAGATATTGCGTTACCATAATCTACATTGTTTCTACTTCCAACTTCATCAATATTATTTAATCTGTTTGCGATTGGAACCCCATCTACCACAAACAATGGTTGATTGTCTGAGCTTAAGGAAGAAGCACCTCTAATGACCATACTTACTGATGAACCAGCTCCTCCGGTTTGATTGATAGTAACTCCAGCAACTTTACCTGCTAAGGAGTTAAGCACGTTATCCTGTGCCACCCTGTTGGCTTCTGCTCCATCTACCCTTCCTACTGAAAAACCCAATGATCTTTCTTCTCTCTTGATACCCAAAGCTGTAACTACAACTTCATTCAGCTGCTCAACGTTCTCAGCTAACTTTACATCAATTACAGCTCTGTTGCCAACTATCACTTCCTGAGCATCATACCCTACGAATGAAAAAACCAAAACACTGGTTTCGTCAGCTACACTTAAGCTGTAATTTCCTTCTATGTCAGTGATAGTTCCTTCTTGCAAGCCTTTAATTACCACATTTACACCAGGAATTCCTTCTCCATCTACGGAGCTAGTTACTTTTCCTGATATGGACTTGTCCAATTTATCACCAGCCAATGCCGATGGTAAAAATGCAATCATCAATCCCAGCATCACCATTGTGAAGAAGGGGTTGACCTTTTGTTGAAAAATGTATTTTTGTTTCATGTCTTATTATTTAATAGTTAAATAAATTCTTGTCAAATATTATCAGCCTCAATCTACTGCCTGCATGGTAAGGATGACTGCATTAGTAG
>CAXBNB010000844.1:0-2087 GCA_963976505.1 uncultured Reichenbachiellaceae bacterium | reverse complement strand
AGCCTTAGCTCAAAAGGCCGGCGATATTGACCTTACACATTGGAAGCTTGAATTGCCTTCTGGTTACACTGCTTCAGAGTGGAAGCTTTCAAATTTTCAAAAAGACCGATTTGCTAAGCCATTTTTCTATTTAGATTCTTTGGATGGTGCATTGGTAATGGAAGCTTATCCCACTATTGGAAAATCCAAAGCGAAATACACGAAAAACACACTAAGGGAGCAATTGGTGCCGGGAAGTAGCAGTACAAATTGGACATTAGCGGAAGGCGCGGTACTTGAAGCAGAATTTCAAGTCGTGAACATGTCCATTAAGGAAGGTAAAAAATATGACAGAACCCTCATTTTTCAAATTCACGGGAGGACTACAGAAGAACAAACTGAGCAACTAGGGCTGAGTAAAAGTGTAAGCTTACCCATGTTTAAGGTCTTTTGGGAAGATGAACGAATTCGGGTCCAACGCAAAGTATTGGTGGATTTGAGTGACAAAGGTCAAAAACTGTGGGAGAAGGATTCTTGGGATGATGATGGTGGTCGATATTTCAATAAAAAAATTGGCTTTGAAAAAGTCAAAATAAAAATAATAGCAGAAGAGGGAAAAATTACGGTGGCAATTAATGACCTAAAACCTATAGTTTACAAAGACACCAACATTAAAAAGTGGGAGTTTGAAAACTATTTCGAAGTAGGCAATTATTTGCATACAGCCCGTTCCCTTGTGAAGTTTTATGACCTAAAAGTGACACATTGAACAGCTTTATACTATATCGACTTCCTTTAGTAATCAACGAATCGCTGATATGTATGTATGAGTCGGTTTTCAAACAAAATTTTGGCATTGCAGGTACTTTCATTTTTTCAATATTGGGAAAACCAGTAATATAAATAATCACTAAAATGACATTAAAAACTAAAATATTAAGATCGCTACTGACTGGAGTTATTCTTATTGGTTGGACAGTGGGTTGTAATCAACAAACCGAAACCAAAGATGTTGTAAGTACTGTTGACGAATTTGACGCAAGGGTAAAAAATGCTCAACCTGGAGAGGTGATTACATTGGCGAAAGGAGTCTGGGTCGATGCTGAATTGGTCTTTTCAGCTCAGGGTACAGCAAATGCTCCTATCATTTTGAAGGCTGAAGAACAAGGGAAAGTCATTTTTGAAGGTAATTCGTATTTGAATATCGGAGGGGAATATCTTGAGGTTTCAGGACTGGTCTTTAAAAATGGATTTACACCTACCAGTAATGTCATTAACTTTAGAACTAGTAAAGATAATTTGGCCAATAACTGTCGTGTTACCCAATGTGTTATAGATAGTTATAATAACCCTGAGAGGTTTGATTCTGATATATGGGTCGCTGTTTATGGTAAAAACAATCGTTTTGATCATAATACCCTGGTGGGAAAGATGAACCAAGGTGTTACCATGGCAGTTAGAATGAATACTGAAGAAAGTCGTGACAACAATCATGTTATTGAATATAACTATTTCGGACCAAACCCTATTTTGGGGTCAAATGGAGGAGAGACATTGAGAATTGGTACCAGTCATTATTCTAGGACATTTTCAAATACATTGGTGCAAAATAATTTATTTGATCGCTGCAATGGCGAGCATGAAATAATTTCCAATAAGTCTTGTGGCAATATATTTAAGAACAATGTTTTTATTGAGTGTCAAGGCACCTTGACTATGCGTCATGGAGCTAACACGCTTGTTGAAAACAATTATTTTCTAGGCAATAGAAAACCAAACACAGGGGGTATAAGGGTTATCAATGAAAGACAAACCGTTAGGAGCAATTACTGTTATGGATTGACGGGCCATAGATTTAGAGGAGCACTGGTTGTAATGAATGGAGTCCCTAACTCACCGATAAATAGGTATAATCAGGTGATTGATTCGAAGATTGAGGGGAATATCCTGGTTGATTGTGATTACATCCAGCTTTGTGCAGGTGCTGATGAAGAAAGATCTGCCAAACCAGAGAATACCACAATGACTTCAAATATTTTTATGAGTCAGACAAACCTAACCCCTTTTACTGTCTATGACGATATCTCAGGGATCACCTTGGCAAATAA
>CAXBNB010000843.1:0-2091 GCA_963976505.1 uncultured Reichenbachiellaceae bacterium | reverse complement strand
GCACTTGAATATTTGTAATCTTCCGGTTCATTTACAATGTCAGCATTTACAGGGTTCATATTTATGTAATTCAGCTTTTGATCCATGAATTTATTGGATACTAAATGCTCAGCATAATTATCCTGTTTCCGAAACTGATCGTTTGTATTGTTACGGTTTTTCTTACCCGCAGCTGAAAAGATCCACAACATCCAGTTCCTTCTACTTTCATACTTGTTCTGTTCTATGGCTTCAATAATTTTTGAAGACGTAAACTTTTTAAAATCCCGTACAATATCAGATAGTCTCTGACCATTCTCAGCTCTGGATATAATCAAATGAAGATGGTTGCTCATTATTACCCAAGCATAAATCTCCAACCCCTTCTCCTTTTGACAAAACTGGAGACTTTCCAATACTATACTCTTGTATTCTGCTCTGGTAAAAACATCTACCCATTCTACCACAGTGAAGGTTACAAAGTAAATTCCATCAGGATCATTGAATTTATATGCCGACATAGGATCAAATATAACAACTACAATGGTTTATCACCGAGACAGAGTCTCTACCCTTCATTCATTACTTTCAAGTCATCCTTCGGAAGACTTAAAAGAACGGATCACCTGCTGGCGAGCGCTCAGTGTGACAAGGAAACAGATCAACAAATAAACTTTCTTTAGCTGCAACAGCAGGTATTAAGTTCTAAACACCGCCTTGTCATCCCGACTTTGGAGGGATCTTTTTCTTATTACAGGTTGAGGAAAAGGGCAATCGGAGTTAAACTGACTACTCTGGTAAGACGTTTAGATCAGAGCAGTCTCTTCCCTTCATTCATTACTCTCAAGTCATCCAAAGGAAGACTTAAAAGAGCGGACAGTTTTATTCTTTTTTCGTTTTGAATATTTTTTCAAACGCATTGTAAACAGCAATATGTAAGGCATCTCCATGCGTTTTGTCCTCAAAAAACTCATAGAACAAGGTAGTATTCTCCTTTTTATTCGCTTTCAATTTATCAAACAATTCTTTAGCAGTACGTTCCATTACTTCTCCTTCTTTTCCACCTGCTATATAAATCGCTTTGGTCGCGTCGTAGGAAGTGAGTTTTGCATCTAATAGCTTTTCATCATCCCACCACAAACTTGGGCTCACAATTATGTAGTTGTCAAAAAGTCCCGGTTTTTTAAACAGTATTTCTGTTGCCAATAGCCCGCCTAGTGATTGTCCAATAATAGTTTTGGTTTGAGTTGTTCTAAATGTTGAATCAATAAATGGTTGCAGTTCGTTTTCTAAAAATGCTATGAAATTTGCTGATTTCCCCGAAGTTGGGAATTCTTTCTGATCAAGTGCATTGTCAGAAGGCGATGTGAAATCTCTTTTTCTGTCAACGTTTCCAATGCCGACAACAATCGATTCCGGAATCATATTTATCCATGAAAAAGAGCCAAATTGAACAATTCCAGAAATATGTATAAAGTCTTCATTTATAGCGCCATCCAGTAAATAAATGACTGGATAGGGCTTTGAACTGTCATTTGAATAGCTTAATGGCAAATAAATGTTTAGGTCTCTTATTTCACCTAAAATGGTCGATTCAATCTTAATCGACTTACCTATTGACAAATCAGATTCACTGATGCTTTTAGGTATTTTTTGTCCATAGGATAAGCCCGTTATCACTAATAATATCCAGGTCAATAGCTGATGTTTCATGTTATAGTTATACCTCTTCAGTATGCATCGTGTGTTTGGTGAAGATAATGTTTCTGATGCAGAATAGCCAAATCTATACTAGTCTTAGCGCTATCACCGAGACAGAGTCTCTACCCTTCATTCATTACTTTCAAGTCATCCTTCAGAAGACTTGAAAGAACGGGGCATTTGCCAGCGATTTTAATTCAATATAAAGCACTTTTCATCTTGAAGATCTTGTTCAATTTTTTTAAATTTAGTTTCCACTGTTGTACCATCTTTATAGCGCACTTTCACAATTTGATTTCTTGAATATTTGATTTCTCTATTCAAAGGCTTGACGGTGTTTTTTTGCGGATTTAAAAAAGACTCAGCATTTTGTCTGACCACATCCAACCCCTTTTCTCCCAATAAATTACT
>CAXBNB010000842.1:0-2093 GCA_963976505.1 uncultured Reichenbachiellaceae bacterium | reverse complement strand
TTAGAGCTGCAAAGAATCATTCCAAACCTTCCTATCATTTGCGATCCAAGTCATATCTCTGGAAATAGGGTGTTGATAGAGCCCGTAAGTCAAAAAGCTTATGACCTTCAGATGAATGGTGTGATGATCGAAAGCCACATGGATCCCGACAATGCGTTGAGTGATGCCAAACAGCAGATTACTCCTAAAACGTTGGAAAAAATATTGGATCGATTGATCATTCGTAAACCAGAAACCAGTGATGTGGATTTTGAGTTGAGGTTGAAAGAACTGAGACAGAAAATTGATCAGATTGATCATGACATACTAGAGGTGATGGGTGCCAGGATGCAAGTTGCCGAGGAGATTGCCTTACACAAGAAAGAACATAATATTACCATCCTTCAAAAAGGAAGGTACGATCAAATCATGAATGATAGGATCGAAGAGGGTAAGAAGTTTTTACTCAAAGAAGAATTTGTGAAAGATCTTTATGAAATGATTCACGAAAACTCAATCAAAAGGCAAACAGAAGTAATGAACAAAAAGGCAGCTGAAAACGCAGGCTGATCAAGTGCAAATTTTCATTCTATTAAAAGGAAGCAATCCATCTCTGGTGAGGGTGGAATGCTTCCTTTTTTTGTTTGCCTATTTATTGTTGGTTCATTGCGATGCAAAAAATATATCACGTCTTGTAAAGAATATAATAGATCATCGTATGTCGATCCTATAGTTTTGGGTTTTAACTTTATGACCTATGCCATACAATATTTTAAGACTTACACTTAGTTTATTTCTGATTTCATCATTGTGCAACACCTTGTCGGCACAGTCGGTTTGGAAGAACCCAATTCAAAAGCAGGGTAGACTCAACTCTCCCTTGGTGGAAACTTCTCCTTTTGTATTTAACGATAGGTTGTATCTGCTGGAAAACAACCAGAAGTTCTGGGATGTGACTGGAGCAAAACCAGGAGATTATTTCCACGAAGATCAGGTAAGAATAAAAGATGTTTATTCAGGTGAAATTGTTTCTGTGCCTTTAAAAAACCATGGTTTTGGAACAGTACTGACTTGGAATGACAGTGTGTATGTTTTTGCAGGAAATTACGGTAAAGGAAAACCTTGGCGGCAGATGACCGAAATAACCATGACCAGTTCGAAGGATTTAAAAAAATGGTCAAAGCCAAAAACTATTCTAAAGGCTGAAGGAGGAGAATTTTTTTTCAACACTGCGGTTTGCAGAGCGAAGGATAAGTTTGTTTTGTTATACGAAACCAACGATGACCGTTGGAAGCCCTTTACCTTTAGGTATGTGGAGTCCACAGATTTGAAAAACTGGAATGAGATACCTAATGCCGTTTATGGCAAAGATAAATATGTAGGAGGGCCAGCATTGTATTTTGAAGGCGGTTGGTACTATACCCTTTATTTGGAGTCGTTGACTAAAAGTTATGAAACCCGTGTTGCACGCTCAAAGGATTTGGTACAATGGGAAGATGCCCCAGCTGACAGGCCGTTCGTTACATTTGATGCTAGCCATAAAAACATTCCTTTGATTGATCCATCCATAAGTGAAAGCAATGCGTCTGATGTGGAATTGTGCTATTTTAAAGGAAAAACCATTCTCTATTTTACTGGAAGCGATCAGAGCACAGCCGGAGACTTGCAATGGGCAACCTATGAAGGAACTCCTCGGCAGTTGTTTGAATACTTTTTTGTTGAGAGTGAAAAAACAGGCAAAACAGCTCCTGAACATCAGGGCGATTGGACGCCAGTGTTGACCGCCGCAAAAGATCAAAATAGAACTCAGGTAGTTACCGATTCCAAGTTCAGCATTAAGCCGTCTGATCAACAGCTCGCATTGCAACAAAGACAATTAGGGGCATTTATTCACTTTGGCCCTGCATCTTACATTCAATCAGATATGATGTCGGTACCAGCTGCAGACCTATTTAATCCAGCACAACTTGATGCCGATCAATGGGTGAAAACAGCTAAGTCATTTGGCGCAAAACATATTGTGCTCACTGCAAAACACCACAATGGTTATTGCCTGTGGCCTACATCTACTACAGATTATTCAGTAAAAAAATCACCTTTGATTATGCTTTGAT
>CAXBNB010000841.1:0-2095 GCA_963976505.1 uncultured Reichenbachiellaceae bacterium | reverse complement strand
AAGATTCGATCGCATGATCGCTCAAATCAACAAAGACAAACCAGCATTTACTCTACATGTGGGAGATATTAAATCTGGCCATATTCCTTGCTCAGATGAGTACTACGAAAAAATAAAAGGATACTTCGACTCCTTTGATGAAGCCTTGATCTATACACCAGGTGACAATGAATGGACAGATTGTGATAGGGAGTCTTGTGGCAGCTATGTTCCTGAAGAAAGACTGGATAAATTAAGACAGTTGTTTTTCTCAAATGACTTTAGTCAAGGGGGGCGACCTATTGAACTATTAAGACAAAATAAAACTGAAGGCTTTGAAAAGTTCGCTGAAAATTCAACCTGGCAAAAATCTGATGTGACATTTGGAACTTTACATGTTATTGGTTCAAACAATAACTTTGACAGCGGAAAAGGTGCCTTAAACGATGAGTTTTATGAAAGAGAATTAGCAAATAATTTTTGGTTAATCTCTCTTTTTGAAGCAGCAAAGAAAAACAATAGCAATGGCCTAGTATTAGTATTACACGCTGGCTTAAACTATAACAACAAGGACGAAAACAATGGCCACGCAAGTTTCGTCACATTACTTAGGCAGCAAGTGCAGGATTACGATAAACCAGTTCTGCTTCTTTATGGGGATCACCACCGTTTCATGGTGAATCAACCTATGAGAGATAATAACGGCAAAACTTTGACAAATTTCACCGCTGTACAGGTAAATACAGATTCTATTTTTTAAATAATCATTCAGGTAAGCTAAACCAACTGTAGAATTAAAATATTTTCACATATATCATCATGTTAATCAATTTTTTTATTTAACTTTCCTTTCTTTAACATAAAAACAAGGTATTAAATAATTGTATTATCATGTATAGATTCCTAATTCTAACCAGCTCTTTTTTGGTTTTATTTGCCTTAAATATCAAAGCGCAAAACCTAACTATAATCCCCTTGCCCGAATCCATTCAAATGGGTGATGGTCAATTGGTATTAAGACAGGGAACCATTATTGCAGCATATAGTGATGAAACCAGAAAATCTGCAACCATTTTCAACGAGCTATTAGAGACTAAAGCAGGATTTCGTTTACCAATAAAAATGGCAACACCACAAAGCGAGGTGGCCATTGTCCTTGAGGAAGTTAAAAATCCGGAAAATGATGAAGGTTATTCTTTACAAATTGACAACAAATATGTCATAATAAAAGGCTCCTCTAAAGGCATATTCTATGGTCTACAATCTCTTTTTCAATTAATTGAAATAAATAATGGCCAGGTGACAGTACCCCAATTGAAGATAGCCGATGCCCCAGCTTTCGGATATAGAGGAATAATGTTAGATGTTTCGAGGCATTTTTTTAGCACTGACCAAGTTAAAAAAATAATTGATTTGATGGGTCAGCTAAAATTAAACGCCTTGCATTGGCACCTAACAGACGATCAAGGCTGGCGTTTAGAGATCAAAAAACACCCAAAACTTACTCAGGTAAGTGCATGGAGAGATTCTACTATTATTGGTCAATACTATGATTTCAAACCATTTGTTTATGATGGTCAACCACACGGAGGATATTACACTCAGGAGGAAGCAAAAGAAATCGTAGCCTATGCTGCGGATAGAAAAATTACAGTTATTCCTGAAATAGAACTTCCTGGTCACAGTTCTGCAGTACTGGCTGCTTATCCGGAACTTGGAAGTTTTGATACTTTTGAAGGAATGGGTACCGGTACTATAGCTGCCGTAAATGAAAATGGAAAGGAATACGACAACGATATAAACCAAGAAGTCCCTGGATTTTGGGGTGTTCATTATAATATCAACTCCTAAAGCCTTTGCCTTTTTGGAAGATGTCCTTACTGAGGTAATGGAAATTTTCCCTAGTGAGTACATCCACATTGGAGGAGATGAAGTACCTAAAGACCATTGGAAGACCTCTGAGATTGCTCAAAAGGTAATCAAAAAAGAAAAATTAGCGGATGAACATGAACTTCAAAGCCATTTCATTCATCAAATTGAATTGTTTCTTAATAAAAACAATAGAAAACTGATTGGCTGGGATGAGATATTAGAAGGAGGACTTGCCCCAAATGCT
>CAXBNB010000840.1:0-2098 GCA_963976505.1 uncultured Reichenbachiellaceae bacterium | reverse complement strand
ATGATTACGCCCGTAAGCTAAAGCATGGTTACTACGCTTGTATCAGTTATGTAGATGCTCAGATCGGTAAACTACTGGACGAATTGGATCGAACAGGTCTGAGTGAGAATACGATCGTAGTAGTCTGGGGCGATCATGGCTGGCACTTGGGTGACCATACGGTATGGGGCAAGCATACGGTGTTTGAGCGATCGCTCAAAAGTACGCTGATCATGCGTCTGCCAAATCAATCGAAAAAAGGAAAACCCACCGATGCGGTGGTAGAGACTGTTGACATCTACCCTACATTGACCGAACTCTGTGGCATTGCCGATGTGGAGGGGCTGGATGGACAAAGCCTGGTGTCGTTGCTGAATAATCCCAAAGCGCAAAATGAAGAGGTGGCTTACAGCTATTTCAAAAACAGCATCACCATGCGCAATGACCGCTACCGCCTCACCAAATATTATGGCGAAGATGGGATCGTTTACGAACTGTATGACCACAAAAGCGACCCAAATGAAACCATTAATGTCTCTGCAAAATATCCAGATATTGTCGACAAGCTGAAACCTGTTTTGGAAAAGGGCAACACAGGCCTGTTTGATCGCCTTTGAAACAGAGACCTCCTTACCGCACTTGTTGCGGTATCTGTTAGATTTACCTCAACACTAACTGACCCCACTAGCCTTACTAGTCATGAGCCTAGGGGTATATTTTTTTTAAAATGCGTATGAATTGCATTTGATAGTGACCTGTAAAAGCATTATTTTAGTAGAAGTAAAATTCTGATTTAAACATCAGGATCCCAGCCAAAGGAATGTCAGTTGTACTTGCTACGAACACTAAATTGGAAAGCTTATGAGAGAGTTTTTTCAGGACATATTTGAGTACCACCATCATTTCAATCAAAAACTGGCTGACTTGTTGATTCAGCATACGGCTAAAATCAGCAAAAGAACAATACCGCTTTTTTCGCATAACATCAATGCCCATCTGATCTGGAATGCGAGGATTCTCAACACCGAACCTAAGGTGGGAGTGCATCATACCCATTCACTAGAAAAGTGCAAGCAACTTGACGACACCAACTATGAGGATACTTTGAGAATCTTGAAGCAATGTAAACTGCATGAAAACATAGCGTACCAAAACTCTAAAGGAAAGCAATTTGAAAACTCCATTCAGCAAATTTTATTTCATATAGCCAATCACTTCACCCACCACAAAGGGCAGATCATTTCTGACCTGCGACAAAATAAAATAGAACCGATCATTACAGATTATATCTTTTATAAAAGGTAACGACTGTTCGGGAATGGCCACTGTGAGATACTTTCGCCTTTGTTGGACTTGTGTCCAACAAACCACAATAGAATGCTCACGCATCAAAAGCTAAAAACAGGAAAGACGAGCGGAACTGATATATTAGATGTTTGCAGGTCACAAGACCTGCAAAGGCAGCAAAAGTTGATGATGAAAACCGATAATTTTCTTAATTTGTAACCGAAACGAAGTGCAGGTATTCCGGAATAGAGAAGGATCAAGTATTTGCGGTAGTCTTACTATTATTTAAAAAATGAATCATGGATCCATTAACTTGGGGATTTATCGGAACAATAATTGGAGCAATGGTAGGAGCTTCAGCTAGCATAATTACAACGTTAATCAACGTTCAAAATTCAATTAAAAATCAAACTAATCTCGAGAAATATAAAAGGCAAGAAGTTTTTCGAGAATTTCAAAGGAATAATTATTTAAAAATTCAAGAAATCTTTCCTAGTGCTCTACGCTTTGCTTTTAAATTACATTCAATAGATGTTAAAAATTATTATAAAAATGGAGAATAGCAAAAGGTAAAATTGAATTCAAAATATGACACGAAATTAAGACTTTCACTAAGAGATTTGTCTATTTATTTAGAGCGTGTGCAAAATGATGATTTACGAGAAGAAATTAAAAAACTGAGGAATAAAATAGCAAGTATTTCAATGACTTCAAGTCCGTCTGAAAGTGACTCAATTATTTCAGATTTAACAATCAATGATTTTGACAGAATAATGTCTCATCTAGGAACTGAATTAAGAAAAAATTATTAAAGAAGTGTGTCCAACAAACC
>CAXBNB010000839.1:0-2103 GCA_963976505.1 uncultured Reichenbachiellaceae bacterium | reverse complement strand
GGGTATAAAACCAAGTATTATTCGGTGGGTGGGTTTGGTGGTAAAAAGGAGCGATTGGTTCCTAACCAGATTGCAACAGACCAGTTGTTGGTGTTGTATCCCGAGTATGGAAAACGCAAAGTGCGGAGGGATGGTAGGCACGAGTTTGCATTGACACCGATAAAACAGCGTGAGTCCATCGCCGAACTGACTAAAATAGTAGTGCATCAAACTTATCCAGCAAGTGTGTTTGAACCGTTGTATAAAAGGTTGAACGAATTGACGATTTCATTGAAAAACAAGAATACGATTTCTGATACTCCGCTGCATTTTATAGATTTCATGTCTACGTTTGCTGATTTGACAGGAGCTGAGTATCCTACCAATTTCAATGAGCAAGAAATCAAACCAATGCAAGGCATTAGCTTTTTACCTCTACTGAAAGGAGAAGAAATTAAGCGAGAGAAACCGTTGTTTTGGGAATGGTCTAAAGGACGTGCTGTTCGTGAAGGTGATTGGAAATTGGTGTCGTTCAAAGGTGGGTGGGAACTATACAACCTAAAAACTGATCCGGTAGAATCAACTGACCTTTCTGCCTCTCATCCTGAAAAGCTTGAAGAACTCAAAACCAAGTTCCAAAACTGGGCAATGGAAATGGGGACTGTGGAAATTTAGGCTTTCAAACTGATTGATTAACTAGGTTACTTGAAGTAACCTAGTTAATCATAAGACAATTATATTTTGTCATGGAAATAAGAAAAACGCCACTCATTTCTGGGAATTGTTACCATATTTTCAACAGAGGAATCAATGGTATGCCTGTGTTTTTCGAGGATAAAAATTATCATTATTTTTTGCAACAATACACCAAGTATGTACATCCGTTGGTAGAAACCTTTGCTTATTGTTTATTGGGAAATCATTTTCACTTGTTTATTAGGGTGAGGTCTAAGGAAGAACTTGACCTACATATCAAGAAGGATCATGAAAAGCCACATTACTGGCATGTCAGTAATGGATTTTCAAGTTTTCTTCAGAGTTATACCCGAGCTATGAATAAAATGTATGATCGCACAGGTGCTTTATTCGAAACGCCTTTCAAGCGCATTGAAGTAAGCAATGATTCATACTTTTCAGCACTTATAGCATACATTCATAGAAACCCCGAGACTCATGGTGTAGTTGATGACTTTAGAGAATATCCCTGCTCATCTTATCATGCGATGTTACAAGAAAAAACCACAAGAATAAATCGTAAGGAAGTAATGGAGTGGTTTGGAAATGGGGCTTCATTCGTAAAATTTCATAAGAGAGAAGGTTTTCGAGAATTGGAGGCAGATTGGCTTTTGGAATAACTAACTAGGTTACTTCTAGTAACCTAGTTAGTTATTCAGTTGCTTTCAATTAGATTTGTAGCAGACCACTATTTACAGTTTGTTAGAATGACCAAGATTACCTGTCTGGTTCTGTTTTTTGTTTTTTTCTCATTGATTGGCCATGCGCAACTGAGCTATGAACACCTAAGCAATGAGGTAGTAAAATACCGATTTGATGGTGACGATAAGGCAAAAGAAGCCGTATTTGAAAATTTCCTAAACCGTCCATATACTGCCATTCTTTTTGATTTCAGTGACAATAAAGATCAAGAGTATTTGTTTGAAAAGGAGTTTAATCTACTTTTTACCAAACTTAACCAATACCTGATCGGACATCCTGATGAGGTGAAAACTGTTCTGTTCAAATCTGCGTCAGAAGTGTGGGTGGATCGTATTTTGACCCAAGCCCAATTGACGAGTAAAATGCACACGCAATCTCCTGCTGTGGAATGGGAGTCACCTGAGGCACTTTCAAGGAATGGAAAGCAATTGGTTGTATTTTTCTTGGACGGCAGCAATACTCAAAATCTTATTCAAGGCAATTATGTCCATGATTTGGGATCTTTCCAGCTATCAGGAGAAGTGGAGTTACCAGGACATCTTTTATTTCTTACAGTGGAATTGGCAGAAGGTGAAGATTCGAACAAGTTTCAGCTGGCACCCAATTTTGTGGATGCATTTATAGACATCTGGAAAGCAACTGGTCAAGTTCCTAATTTTATTTTGCTTGATGGAGTAGCCTTCCCAC
>CAXBNB010000838.1:0-2124 GCA_963976505.1 uncultured Reichenbachiellaceae bacterium | reverse complement strand
TGGTCAATGCCAGTCAGCGCACAGAAATGCAGGCTGCTCAGAATATAGGCCAATCGATGATGGGAGTGAACGTAAAATGTGCTTCCTGCCACAATAGCTTCGTCAGCAATTTAACGCTTGATCAATCCTATGGATTTGCCTCCATCTTTGCGGATTCAGTTTTGGAACTAAACCGTTGTGACAAGCCCATTGGCAAGATGGCAAAAGTAAATTTCCTATACACGGAATTAGGATCGGTTGAAGCGGAGACCATCAAAGAACGACTTTTGAAGCTCTCTGAAGTGATGGTAAAACCTGAAAACGGAAGACTGTACAGAACCATTACCAATCGCATTTGGAAAAGACTATTGGGAAGAGGAATAGTAGAACCAGTTGATGAAATGGACAATGCACCATGGGATGCGACAATCTTGGACTGGTTGGCAGCTGATTTTATAGACTCGGGTTATGATTTGAAGCACCTTGTGAAAAGAATAATGACCTCAAAGGCATACCAACTCCCTACAGCGAACTATGACGCTTTAGAAGAGATTAAATCTAAGAAATATGTATTTAACGGGCCTGTTGTAAGGCGCATGAGTGCCGAGCAATTTTCAGATGCAGTGAGTCAGGTAATTGCACCGGTATATTACGCAGTAGCCTATGATCCCAATCAGGAAGGGCTGTCTTCTAGAAGGGTGTGGCATAGAGAGGTCAAATTTGACAGAGACGTATTGCCCGATCCCGGGAAACGTTTTTTTCGCCATGTTTTTACTTTGTCAGCTAAGGACATTGCCATGGCAAAAGCACTTATTTCTGTAGATCATTCTTATACACTGTATGTAAATGGGAATGAAGCTTCGAAAGGTAGTGATTGGAGAAAAGTCGATAAACTGGACTTGAAAGACCTGTTGACAGCAGGTGAAAATGTAATAGCTATTGAAGGTGTAAATGAGGGCAACATTGCTAATCCAGCCGGTATTTTGTTTGCCTTGAAAATCCAGTACAGTGACGGTGAGGAAATGTTGATCCAATCCAATGGTGACTGGAAAAGCACCGATTCTCAGCCATCGGATGGATGGACGAATTTGGAATTTGAAGATGAAGATTGGAAGTCAGCCAAGAACTATGGAGATAAACACTGGGACCTCCTGGTCAACTATAAATTTGAAGAGAATGGCAATTCATTTGCAAGGGCCAGTTTGGTAAAACAAAATCCGTTTATGAAATCCCTTGGCAGACCGAGTAGAGAGAATGTAACTACTACAAGGGATGATCAAGCGACTTTGCTTCAGGCACTGGAGTTGACCAATGGAGTCTTCTTTAATAATGTACTGGAAGAAGGAGCCGTACAGTGGCTTCAGGATTATGACGGAAATGGAGAAAAGATAGTTGAAAATCTCTATCAAAAATCTCTGGGGCGTATCCCTACAAAACAAGAAAAAAATGTAATGTTAAGTACGTTGGGAGATGTTCCTAATCCAGACGCTGTGCAAGACCTATTTTGGGCCACATTACTATTACCAGAATTTCAATTTATTTACTAGTACTATGGACTTACAATCAGAAAATTCAAGAAGAGAATTTATAAAGAAAATGGGGGCAGCAAGTTTGACTGCCATGTCAGCGAGTATTCCAACGGCTAGTTTTTTGAGCTCTTGCAGTTCAGTTGCCGAGATGGCTTCTACTGCCGATACAGTAATTTTATTGTGGATGGCAGGAGGCATGGCCCATACTGAAACCTTCGATCCTAAGGCTTACGCTCCCTATGAAAAGGGCATTGAAAGTAAACGTGTGCTCAGTACTTTTCCAAAAGTGCCTACAGCAGTAGATGACCTTTATTTTTCCAAAGGACTTGAATCGATCGGCAGTGTGATGGACAAAGGAGCGATCATCCGTTCGTACAGGTCGGCAGATTTGGGGCATATACTGCATACGCGACACCAATACCATTGGCATACTTGTTATGAACCACCACAATCGGTTCAAGCACCACATATTGGAGCTTGGATAGCGAAGGAAAAAGGACCTTTGAATCCTGTAATCCCTCCATTTATAGCCATGGGGCAAAGATTTACGGTAGGAGAGGCCGAAGAATTAAAGGCATTTCATTCAGCAGGATTTTTAGGAAGTGAATATGGCCCA
>CAXBNB010000837.1:0-2129 GCA_963976505.1 uncultured Reichenbachiellaceae bacterium | reverse complement strand
CAACAATAGCTAAGTCAAACGCCTTATCAGGTAGTGTTGCCATATATTCCATGCAATCTATGTTGAGTAATTCAATCATAATGCAAATTTTATTTTTTCTAAAAGGAAGATTCTAAACGGCTTTTAAGTCATTTACAGCTTATTATATTGAATTATGAATTGAGAGAAAAACTAAGATAGTTGTATGAATCAATAATTAAGTTCTACAACAACACATACTCAGTGGTTATTTTTGTAACATGAAAAGGAGATATTCGTGAGATACTTTTCACATAAATGTTAAATGATAAAAATTAAGATTGAAAATGGAATTTAGAACTTTGGGTGATTCGGAATTGGAAATGTCAGTGATAACCTTTGGAGCCTGGGCTGCTGGAGGATGGATGTGGGGAGGCACAGAGCAAGGAGATGCCGTAAAAGCCATTCGGGCTGCTTACGATCAGGGAGTCACCTCTATAGATACAGCACCCATCTATGGTATGGGCAAAAGTGAAGAAATAGTAGGGGAAGCCATCAAAGGAATTCCACGAGACAAAGTGCAAATAGTAACCAAATATGGTTTGCGCTGGGATTTGGCAAAAGGTGATTTTTATTTTGCCAGTAAGGACAATGATGGTAAGGAAATTGACATTTACAAACATGCCTCCAAGGAAAGTATTATTGAGGAATGTGAGAACAGTTTACGTAGATTGGGTACGGATTTTATCGACCTTTATCAAATTCACTGGCATAATGATACAACTCCCATACAAGAGTCGATGGAGGCTGTGGAGCAACTGATCCAAGAAGGAAAGGTGCGGTATGCCGGTGTGTGCAATTATACTGTAGAGCAAATGACTGAGGCAGCAAAATATACCAATCTCCTGTCTAACCAAGTGCCCTATAGCATGGTGAAGCGCAATATAGAATCTGATGTAGTTCCCCATGTGTTGGAAAAAGGCTTGTCTATTTTGGCTTATAGTCCATTAGAAAGAGGGTTGCTAACTGGAAAAATGAAACCAGGGTATAAATTTGCAGCAGGAGACCACAGGGCTGGTTTACCTCTTTATTCAGATGAAAACATCAAAAGAGTCAACGAATTTCTCGATAAGATCAAACCTTTGGCATTGGATAAAAATGCTTCATTGAGTCAGTTGGTACTGCGATGGACTGTAGAGCAACCGGGCGTTACCATTGCTTTGGCTGGTGCTCGAAATGCACAACAGGCCGTTCAAAATGCCCAATCACTCGATTTGAATCTTTCTATTGATGAACTGATTTTTATCACCAGCGAACTCAATCTGTTAGAAATGGATTTGAAATAAGATATTCTAATACATTGTATTTCCATTAGCGGTGGTCTCAGGGATTTGCTGAATGGCATCCCAGTGCTCCACTATTTTTCCATTGTTGTCAAATCGGAAAAAATCCATAGTTACATACTCATCATTTCCAGGCCAGGTTTGGTGAGTGTGTAACGCTACTAAGTTATCCTGTGCAATGGCTCTTACAAATTCAATACTCTTTTCGGGGTATTCTTTTTTCATTTTTTCGAAGTAGGCAATAAAAGGTTCAACACCATTGCCCACTAGCGGATTGTGTTGAATGTATTCTTCGCCTACATATAATTCTACCGCTTTGCGAGGGGCACCATCATAAGCGGTTTTGTAAAATGCTATGGCATTGGCTTTGTTTTGTTCTGTGTTTTGCATCTACATTAATTTTTATTTTCTATTCCATGTATTCAATTTTCAAAAACTGCAACTGCTCTTACGGGAGATCCTGTGCCACCTCTTATTTTGAGGGGAAGTCCGATAAAGCGAAAGCGTCCCCGACCGATCAGCTGATGTAAATTTATCAGGTTTTCGTAATGGGTAAAACCTAGCGCACCACATATTCTGTGTACCTCTTTGTTTGAGACGCCCGATACTCCAGGTGCCATGGTTTCAACTCCAAAGGCAGCTACACCTTTGTTGCCCAACCAACGGGTAGCATCAGCACTTAGTCCTGGTCCTTTGTACCAGTTTTCTCCGCCGTAGGTTTTCCGGTAATGATCCGTGTAAATCAATACAGTGTCACCCTGCTTTATTTCAATACCTGCTTTGAGGCAAGCATTTTCTATTTCTTCAGGTTCGATCAATTCCCTCAGT
>CAXBNB010000836.1:0-2136 GCA_963976505.1 uncultured Reichenbachiellaceae bacterium | reverse complement strand
GGGGCAGATTTTTCATTTAAGGATAAATACAAAACGCTCAACATTTACAAGTTCTCGAAAACTTTTGCAGCAGGCTCATTTAAAGATCTTCTTCGTTTTTATGCCAAAACGATACATCAAAGTTATTATGAACTGATTCTTGGAGTAATCATTTATTTGCGTACTGAAGTTGTTCATGCTGTTTTCGTAGAGAATGAAATTTGGGCTGAAATCGATGATCCAAATGATTTAAGAGCAGCCAAATATCTATTTGAAAAAGATTCTCGAAAACTGCTTGACCGGAGTTACGGAGGATTTTGGAATTATCCGATCATTGATTTTTGCTACATTAGAAATATGTATTTCCCTACCCCAGCAATGATTTCTGAACTTAAAGAAAATCTACATAATACAATTCATGAATATGGGTCTACACAAAAAATACTCAATGAAAAAATCGCTTACTTCATTGAAAGTAATCCAGAACACACTATAGCACTCAATGGTTTGTCACAGATATTTCCATTATTAAATCACTTATTCCTTCACCAACTTTTGGAGAATATCAGCATACCTTCCCTGCTGCAAGTGTGTATCAAGACCATGGGAAAATAGATTTAGATAATATAGCGGAAAATGAAGCAGATGTCATCGTTTTTGTTAACCCAAATAACCCAACAGGAACAACATTGGACTCAAAATGGATTTATGAATTTGCTGAGCGTTTTAAATCAAAAACAGTTGTAGTTGACGAGTCTTTTATTGATTTTTCAGATAAACCTTCCTTGTTAGATTTCCTATATGCTAAACCACTGGATAATGTTATCTTACTAAAAAGCTTAAGTAAAGGACTTGGGGTTGCCGGATTGAGAATCGGATTTTCTTACAGCACAAATGCCCATTTTAATGAGTATGTAAGTAGTAGGATCCCTGTTTGGAACATGAATTCCATCGCGGAAAATTTTATTGAAATACTGCTCAAACACAGACCTATTTTAAAGCAATCTTTGGTGGACACAAAAGCTGATCGGACTGCTTTTATTTCTTTACTCCAATCATGTCCGATGATCAAACAAGTACAGGCGAGTGAAGCCAATTTCATCATGGCTAGCCTCACTATGAGTCTTGAGGATGAATCCAGGTTACTTGATGAGCTACTCAGCCAATTTCAATTCTATGTGAAATCTATCAGCGAAAAAGTAAATGACGGTCAATGTTGGTTGCGTATATCTGTACGTAAACCTGAAGAAAACTTAGCGTTGGTTGAAGCGCTAAACTCACTTTCTGAAAGCTATATATAATCGAATGGAAGCTAAAAACTGGAAAGACATCTGGAGGTCCAAAACCACAGAAAATATTCATAGTGTAACATTGAAAAATATCATTGAGTTGGATGGATTTGAAGGCTATGGAGAAATAGAAGTAGAAGAATGGATAAAATACATTGATTCAATCACAGAGAAGCTTAACATCTCTGATGCTGACTCTATTTTTGAAATAGGATGTGGAGCTGGGGCTTTTCTATTCCCATTTTACAAAAACAAGCATCTGGTTGGAGGTATAGACTATTCTTCTAAACTCATAGAAGCAGTCGGAAAATTTATGCCGAAAGGATTTTGGTTAGAAGCGGAGGCAAGTGAACCCATCGACCGAACTTATGATGTTGTGGTTTCAAATTCCGTATTTATTTATTTCAGTAGCCCTGATTACGCCCAATCTGTTGTAAATAATATGATTAGCATGTGCAACAAATCCATTGCCATATTGGATGTTTTGGACCTAGAAAAAAAAGAAGCATACCTCAATTACAAAAGGGGATTAATAGGTGGCAATTATGATCAATTATACCCAAAGAGTCTTGATCAGCAATTTTATTCTAAAGATTGGTTCTCTAAGCTATTTGAAAACACCGGCTTTACTATGTGGACCGAAGATCAAAGTATTAATGGTTATCGCAACAGTCCTTATCGTTTTAATGTGTATGCGAAAAAGGCAATTTAGCCCGTTTGAATCCATTTTTCTATTTGTTGGATATCAAAATGACAGGGTTTTCTATTCTCGATAGGAGGATATTCAAGATGCTTTTCTCCAAACAATGCCTGATTGTATTTGAGGAGATTGGCTGGACCGTAAAACATGTGGCCTTCAAATGGAATC
>CAXBNB010000835.1:0-2146 GCA_963976505.1 uncultured Reichenbachiellaceae bacterium | reverse complement strand
CGATTACTTTATTCAAGTGTGCTGCATCTGCATAATCTTCTGCATGATCCAAATGAACCAAACAAGACAATGCCCATGCAGCACCTCTGTTAGCTCTTCCTAATTCATAAGTAATTGGTAAAAGTGGAATAGCAGTTTCCAAATCACTAATAATCAAATCTCTGATTTGATCAGGTGAATCTGATTTTGGTACATTATAGTTGTTTGTCAACACATTCTCTTCCAAAATAATAGGCACTTGACCATGAATTACCAAAAGTCTATAATAAGCCCAGGCGCGTAAAAAATAAGCCTCTCCCATGATTGCATTGTAAGTAGCATCAGCGATAACACCCAATTCTTTGACCTTTGGCCCATTAATAATGATACTATTGGCTCTTCCAATCATCTCGTATTTATCATAATACGTTCTAAGGATTTTATAATTATCTGTATTGGAATTACCAGTCTCTATATCTTCATCTTCTGAGTGATCACCAGCTCTCCAGTGATCATCACTTTGATTGTCAAAAAACAGGTCATGCATTCCAAGATTACGTGAAGCAAGTAAGGAATATGCGCCTGCTATTGCATCTTGCATATCAGCCTCTGATTTCCAAAACGCCGCATCTGTACGATTTCCAACAGGGGTTTGTTCAAGCACACTTGAACATGACCACACTGTGCTCATTACAAATAAAATTATTATTATTTTTTTCATGTCTTTTATATTTAAAATGATATATCCAATCCTAATGTAATCGTTTTCGAGGTTGGGTAATTATTAAATATTACACCACGAGAAAGATTGCTACGTCCTGTTTCTTTGTTGGTGCTTCCTTCTCCTGTCCATCTTTCCAACATCACTTTATCGGCACCATCTGTCTCAGGAGCATTGATACCCCTCATCATCATTTCATCATAAAGCTCCTGACCTAGAGCACCACTAAACAATAGAGATAGGTTAAACCCTTTGTATGAAAAATCAGCATAAAAACCTAGAAGTGCAGTAGGATTACCATCACCAATATTCACTCTGTCCTCATTATCCACCAATTTGTCTCCATTGGTATCGACAAAAATAACATCACCAGGAGTGATACTCCCTTTACGAGGATCTTCAGCTATGTTGACATCATTGTCTATCTGTCCCTGATTCTGGTAAATACCAGCTGTTTTCCAACCATAGAAAGAAGCAATTGGCTCACCTACGTAAGTTCTAGAAACGCCTGATTCCAAATAAGGAATACCATCACTTAATGCCAACAACTTGTTCTTCAAGAAAGTAGCATTCATGCCTACATTATAACCAAAATCACCTTTTTGATTACCATAAGACAATTCCAATTCAAATCCCTTGTTGCTCATTTCGCCAGAATTTTGTTGGGGTATTGCTGTTTCATTCCCAGCAGTATAGTTCCTTACAGGAGATACCAGCATACCTGAAGTCTTTTTGTCAAAATATGCCACATTCAATACCAGCTTATCATCCAAAAATGAAGTTTCCAGTAATATGTTTAGCGTTTTGGCTGTCTCCCAAGTAATATTCGGGTTGGCAAACGAACCAAGTCTAGATCCAGTAACCGGATTTCCGTTAATGAAATACCTTCTATCCTTCCTGTAAATATTCAAGTACTGAAAGGCCGACACGTTTTGATTTCCTAGTTCACCATAACCAACATTAAGTTTCATATTGGATATTACAGGAGAACCGCTCATGAATGCTTCATTGGATATCCTCCAGCCTGCAGAAACAGCAGGGAAGTATCCCCATTTTTTACCGTCAGCAAAAATGGAAGACCCATCAGCCCTCATTGTAGCTGACATGTAATATTTATTCTCGAAATTGTAAGTGCCACGTAGGTAATAAGAAAGTAAGCCTTGCGTATCAATTTCACCTGCTCCTCCATTTACTACATTCGCATTATTCATTACCAATTGGCTTTCCAAAGTTGAAGCAAAACCAATTCCCGTCATGTCCATATAATTACCTCTCACTAGCTGAGTTGATGTTCCAGCAGTTGCAGAAATATTATGGCCATTACTACTCTTTTGGTAACTGGCATACAATTCCCCAAGCATTAATGAGTTTACACTTGTTCCTTGGGCTAGGTTGGGAGAAGTTTCACTTCGACTTTGTGTTGGCGTTACATTCTGAAACCTCTCA
>CAXBNB010000834.1:0-2147 GCA_963976505.1 uncultured Reichenbachiellaceae bacterium | reverse complement strand
ACAATTTCCCTGAGCCTTTGATGAACTATGGTTTTCATTTCGGCATCCAACGTTCTGATGGTACCGAGCATATAAAGGTCCTCTGGGATGATATTGCTTCTTACACCACCATGAATGGCGCCTATGGTAACAACTGCTGCTGCATCGATCAGTTTCATATTACGACTCACTATTGTTTGAATAGAATTAATCATTTGTGCCGCAGTAACTATCGGATCGACACCTGACCAAGGAGCAGAGCCATGAGTTTGAACACCCTTGATGTCGATTCTAAAGCTATTTACAGCTGCCATGATGCCTTTTGACCTGACTTCAATTTCTCCAACTGGAGTATCTGAACTGATGTGTAAACCGAATGTGGCATCCACATCAGGGTTTCTCAATACACCTTCTTTTACCATCAGTTTGGCACCACCTTCTTCACCAACTGGTGCTCCTTCTTCGGCTGGTTGGAAGATAAACTTGACAGTTCCAGGTACCTGATCCTTTATTTCGAATAGCATTTTGGCAACACCCAGCAATATCCCGATATGAGTGTCATGACCACAAGCATGCATAACAGCTACTTGTTCACCGTTGTATTCTCCCATTTGATTTGAGGCCCATTTTAGATTTCCTCGCTCTTTTACTGGAAGGCCATCAATATCAGCTCTCAATGCCACAACAGGTCCTGGTTTTCCTCCTTTTAGAATTGCAACCACACCCGTCTTTGCTATGCCTGTTTGAGGGGCATATCCAATGGCTTCCAATTCCTTGGCTATTCTTTCTGCGGTTTGAAATTCCCTATTGCTTAGTTCAGCATGCTCATGAAACCAATGCCTAAGTTCTATGACTTCTGATTCGTATTGAGCCGCTAGTGTGTTGATTTGCTTGTCAAATTTTTGAGCTTGAGAAAAATGGACAATGGAAGAAAATACAATAAGGAACAGGATCTTGTTTGCCATGACTGTGGATGAGTTTTTTATTTAGAATGAAATCATATTCAAAGTAATATAATCATACTTCTCAATATTTTTTGTAAAGGATATTAATTCCCATGCCACAACGGGTGACTTGTCCGATGCTGTAATGTCACGCATACGCTATCGCTAATTGCCTGCCAGTGGGAGCTCTTGTAAACTGATTCTACTAATCAATCATTTTACAAATCCACTTCCAAAGGTTTGTTTGATCTGATGCTGACTACCGGAACTTTGGAATGAGAAATAATCCTTTTGGCCTTCGGGGACACCCATAGATCTGACCATTTGAAGCCAGGTCTGCTCATTATGATTACTAGATCAATACCTGATTTATCAGTGTAAGCATGGATCGCTGCTGGCAAGGTTCCTGGGAATAGACTGTTTTTAATGATTTTAATTCCTTTTTCAGTCAGTTCATTACTCACTGCGTCCAGCCTTTGTTGCAGCTCCTCCTGATCTTCTTTATGTTCTGATGCAGAGACAAGATGTAGCGTCGCGTCAAATTGTTGTGCGAGAGATACTGCAAAAGGAACTTTGTACAGACTGCCTTCGCTCAAATCTAACGGAACCAGAATGTTTTTCATTTTGGGTTTTACAGGTATCTGTGTGAAAGTAAAAACAGGACTAGTCGATTCCAACACCACTTGATAGGCATTGGTGCTTTTCAAATGCATGTCCCAATCGTCAGTATTTGGCAAGCCGTGGCTTCTCATTACCACAAAGTCAATTTCGTTTTCCTTTGAAAATTCAACAATATGCTGTGGGATGGATTTTTCCAACCCACGTGTTTGTAAGTCTATTTTTCTCACATCTCCGTAGGTTTGCTGGATCTCCTGCAATTTTGGACGCAGCTGTTGCGCTATCATTTCAGTCAACTCTTGTTGAAATTCTTCTTTGGAGTGATAGTCTTTGGGATCAGCCAGATGGAGGGCCGTTATTTTTGCTCCTATGCCAGAGGCAAACATGGCGGCATATTCGAGTGCTCCAATTGATTGGGCATTGTCATCAAATGGTACTAATATATTCTTGAAATTTGACATACGAAATCTAATATTAACCTGCACCTTAACCTACTTACCTCAAATGAAACTAGGTTATGGTGTTTGGTATTAGACGCTCATTTCTAAACTGGTCACATTATATCTTCAAAAAATGTAACTTTATATCAAGCTGGCTTTATCTTTA
>CAXBNB010000833.1:0-2149 GCA_963976505.1 uncultured Reichenbachiellaceae bacterium | reverse complement strand
GAACCAAAAACACATCAGGTGGATGTATTGGTGACCCAATTAAAAGATAGTTACACAGAATTGCCTTCAGGGATTATTGGAATTGGCGGAGGTACGCTTTTGGATTTGGCTAAGGCTACGGCAATAATGTTAACTAATTCAGGAAGTGCTGCGGAATATCAAGGATGGGATTTGGTCAAAAAACCTGCAATTTATCATGTAGGAATACCCACAATCAGTGGTACGGGATCAGAAGTTTCCAGAACTACTGTCTTATTGGGGCCAGAGAAAAAATTAGGAATCAATTCAGATTTCACTCCTTTTGATCAAGTGATTTTAGATCCAGATTTAACCCAAGGAGTTTCAAAGAAACAATGGTTCTACACCGGCATGGATTGCTACATCCATTGTGTAGAATCCCTTAATGGAACCTACTTGAATGCTTTTAGCCAAAGTTATGGGGAGAAGTCATTGGAGTTGTGCAAGGAAGTTTATCTTGATTCATTATCACCTGAAGATTCCCGGGATAAGTTAATGATGGCCTCTTGGCATGGAGGTATGAGTATTGCGTATTCCCAAGTAGGAGTGGCACATGCATTGAGCTATGGACTTTCTTATCTATTGGGGGTTAAACATGGTATTGGCAATTGTCTGGTATTTCAACATTTAGAAGAATTTTATCCAGAAGGGGTGACCTTGTTCGACCAAATGAGGAAAAAGCATCACATAGAACTTCCAAAAGGGATCTGTGCTAATTTAAGTGAGTCTGAATTTGATACCATGATTAAAGTGGCTATGAGTTTGGAGCCACTTTGGGAAAATGCAGTAGGTAAAGAGTGGCGAAAAACCATTACACCACAAAAATTGAAATCTATTTACGAAAAAATATAATCTTTAAGGATAAGAATGGATTTTGTGCTTAACAAAATCTATCCTTTGATTTTGAAAATTCAATATAACGATGCAGGCACTAGCGAAATTTATTTATTATAAAATATTGGGGTGGAAGACGGTAGGTGCTTTCCCAGACGTAGATAAATGCGTGATTATCGTAGTACCTCATACTAGTT
This sequence comes from uncultured Reichenbachiellaceae bacterium, assembly GCA_963976505.1. Classification (GTDB taxonomy): domain Bacteria; phylum Bacteroidota; class Bacteroidia; order Cytophagales; family Cyclobacteriaceae; genus CAXBNB01. The sequence continues at coordinate 1,100 of CAXBNB010000833.1, read as the reverse complement.
GGGTAGATTTCTTTTTGGGGTTATTGATACGAAAGGTTTGGAATCAGGAGATCAATTATATTGGCAAAAAAAGTCTTTTTGACTCTCCTTTTGGTTGGTTTTTTCGATGGACGGGTGGAGCACCGATTGATCGTAGTAAAAGTAATGATACTGTTAGGGCAACCGCAAAAGTTTTTGAAACTAGAAAGGTGTTTAGATTAACATTGGCTCCCGAAGGAACCCGTAAAAAGGTAACCGAATGGAAAACTGGGTTTTATTATATAGCCAAAGAAGCCAAGGTGCCCATAGTGATGGTAGCTTTTGATTTTGGCAAGAAACAGATCAAGGTTTCTCAACCACATTTCCCTTCTGAGAATATGGAGCAAGACCTAAAGGTGTATAAGGAATTTTATAAAGGTGTCTTGGGTAAGGTTCCAGAATATAGCTTCTAGATAGTATCTATCGTAAACCAGCCCTAGCCAACTTCATTTCAAAATGCATCTATGTATTTTTTTACATGGATTGTTAATGCAGCTATAAGTAAGGAATTACCCTTAATTAATTGAATGTTGCAGTTTGTAATACCATGGTAAGTAATTTTTCCTTGTGAAATGCTATGGCACCTATCTTGAACAACATCCGGTGCCCATGAGTTGAATAAAAAATTAATCTGAGAGTGTCATTGAGTTTTAAAACTCATATCAGAACTTTTCTCTTCCCAGCCCAAAAAAGATTTTTATTTTTTTAAAACCCTGTTTATTGATTTTCCGTAGGTAAGTGAAATAACAGCAATAACATTTATGAATAGGAATATATTAAAATCAGGTTTGTCCCTTTTTGTGGCAGTAGTAGCATTGCCTTCTTGTTATTAGGATGATAATGACAATCAAGATTCACTAAAAAGTGCTCAGCTCTATGCCACTAATAACAATGACGGTGATGTTATATGATATGAATACTGGTGAGTCAAAGAAACTAACCACTTCAGCATCAGCAGCCGAAGGAGTTTATTATGATGGGGATACGGACGAGATCATTCTCGCTTCCTGTTCATCCAATCAAATCAATGCCTACACAAGTATTTCATCTATTTTAGGAAGTGTTGAAATTACAGCTTCAAT
>CAXBNB010000832.1:0-2153 GCA_963976505.1 uncultured Reichenbachiellaceae bacterium | reverse complement strand
CACTAATTTGTAAAATTCTGTATGAAATAGAGTTGTCAACAATTTGATTGACAGCACTTGAAGCGTAATCAATAATCGATGTGTTTTTGGCTAGGTTTGTACTTCCTGAATGACTATAATTTCCAGCAAAAGTGGAAGCCTTAACTTTAAGTAAACCTCCTCCTTTTATGTCGATATCACCAGTTCCTGTTACAGTAAATGTGGAAGGGTCGAGTGTGCCACTAAGTTCAATAAAATTTGATGTAGTTATATTTTTCGCAAGAGTTATGGTACTACCCTCTTCAATGTATAGTTTATCAAAATCCGTAACAGAGGCACCTCCAATAGTCTGATTTGTTCCAATGAAATAGACACGTCGGTTTGATCCTGGAGCTACATAGCTTCCTGAATTAAGCCAATCTCCTTCAATTTCAATATTTCCTCCATCATCATTGACAGTTCCCATCGCTCCTATTGTAAAAGTTCCTGTAATATTCAAACCATCCTCAATAGAGAATGTAATTGCCAACGCCCCATTACCGACAGTCAGTGATTTACATTCTCCCCTTCCTTTGCCTTTAGATAATGACGGATGGTTCGTAAATGCCTGATCACCAATAACAGCATCTGTATTTAAATCTGGTATACCTGCAGTCCAATTTGAAGCATTTCTCCATTTGTCGTCATCAGCTCCAGTCCATGACGTTGATTGAGCCAAAGTCAAAAATGGGCAGTAAATAAGATTCACTAGTAAAATAGAAAAAAAGGACCTGGTTACTTTTTTCATGTAGAAAAAATTAAAATCTGAACTGCGATTGGTTCGTGACGTTAATCAGTCAAAAAATCTATATCCTCTCACTTTTATTCTGAAGAGACAGCAATCTGAATTGTATAGAAATCACAGAAGTACAATTCAAACTTAGTTTAAATGCAAAGTGCGAATAGCCATTGGTAGATCAATGACCATAAAGCTTCGGTGAATGGAATATTTGGAGGTATAAGTAGAAAAGACACCTATCAAAAACTTGACACGTGAATATTAAACATAAAAACCACTATTTTAAGAAGTTCAATAAAAATAGTCGCTGCAAAATATAGGAAATTAAACTTAAAATCTTAAATAATGGTGCTTTTGTCGGCTACCAAAGTCACGCAATCTGAGTTGTTGAGCTTGGTAATTAAACCCTCTGATTTTGGTAGCTCATATTCGAAATAATACCTCATCGTATGAATTTTGCTTTGATAAAACTTATCATTCGGATCAGTTTCCAATACTTTCTGAGCTACGTTGGCTTGCAACAACCATTGCCAACCGATGGCTACTATTCCAAAGAGTTCAAGGTAAACTGTAGCATCTGCAAGGAATACTTCCTTGTTTTCATTCATTGCCTTAGTAGAAAGCTTCATAGTGATATTTTGAAGCCTAAAAAGGACATCATCCAACTGACCTCCATACTTTGACATGGCAGTAATTTCCAGTTTTGATTTTTTAATAGTCTTAGAAACCTCTTCGGTAAAAGCACGAAAAGCAATTCCGCCTCCCATTATTATTTTTCTCCCAAGTAAATCCAAAGCATGAATACCAGTAGTACCTTCATGAATGGTGTGGATTCTCATTTCTCTAAAATATTGCTCTGCAGGAAAATCTTGACAATACCCCGCCCCACCAAAAATCTGAATGGCTGCACTGGTAGAAAGTATGCCCATTTCGCTAGGAAAAGATTTTGCTACCGGTGTAAGAAGCTCTAAAACCAACTTAAATATCTCTTTTGATTCTTCTTTTTCAGCTTTGGCCATATCGGCGTAATAAGCACATTGCAACAAAAGAGATTGCGAACCTTCTACAATAGATTTTTGGAAAAGCAACATGCGTTTTACATCGGCATGCTCGATGATCATTGATTGTGGGAGTGATTTATCTTTATTGCCAACTGGTCGTCCTTGAGGCCTTTCATTGGCGTATTCCAACGAGGCATAATAAGCTGCAGAAGCAATAGAAGCAGCACTTAAGCCTACTGCAATTCTGGCTTCATTCATCATTTGAAACATGTAACTCAGCCCCTTATTTGGCTCTCCTATTAGAAAACCAACACAAGCATTGTTTCCACCAAAATCAAGCGCACAAACAGCTTTATCACTATTAGTGTCGTTATAAATCAATGCACCCATAGCAG
>CAXBNB010000831.1:0-2153 GCA_963976505.1 uncultured Reichenbachiellaceae bacterium | reverse complement strand
GGATGTAGTTGAATACCATCAGTGGAGTGACTCCTGGAGTTTCAAAGACCAACAACATATCATTTTGCACCGTCGAAAAAACCAATGCTTTGATCATGGAGAACTGAGAAAAGATGTATTGGAAGAAGGTGCTGTGAAAGACAGTTTTTTGAAGCTTTTGGAAAATTATACTGGCGGAATGCACCTTCCTACTAGAATCATAGAAAAAAAGTATCAACACCTTAACACCTCAACTTTTTTAGATTTTCTACAAAAGGAAATTCCATTGGATGAAGCTTTTATAAAGGGATTGGACTATCATATGAAAGATGATTATGGTGCCGGTTGTGCAGACGTTTCTGCCTTGGCTGGCATTCATTATTTCAAGTGCCGTCCCTATTACAATGAGATTGTAGAGTTGTTTTCTCCTCCAGAAGGCAATCAATATTTTATTGATAAAATGGCATCACAAGTTGATACGGATAGATTGATGACCAGCCATTTGGTAAAGAAAATAGAAGAGGAAAATGACGGATTTCGTGTCGAGGTAATTGATGTTAAAGCAAAAGCGCTCAAAGTGATTAAAGCTAAAAAGGTCATTTACGCTGGACAAAAACATGCTTTGAAATACATCTATCCTGAAGGGTATGAATTATTCTCAGAAAACAACTCTTCCCCTTGGATGGTTGTCAATATTGTGATAGAAAATACAATTGCGACTCCTGCATTTTGGCAAAATGAAATGCTAACGAATGACCCCTCTTTTATGGGATTTATAGATTCAGGTGCTCAGCATTCGAGCCAATCGAAATATAGAACCTTGAGTGCATACTATTGTCTTCCGGCCACTTCCCGAAAAGACCTTCTCAATGTGGATGCTGATAAAAATGTAATTGCAGCATCAACAATCAAACATATTAGCGAATATTTCAAAGAAGATATAAACAACAAAGTGGTAAAAGTCTATATCAAGGTGATGGGTCATGCAATGCCAATTCCGACCCCAGGTTATTTATTCAATGACAAAAATCAATACCGATCCAACAAGAACATAGTTTATGCAGGAGTAGATAACACCAGATTGCCATTATTTTATGAAGCCGTTGATAGTGGATTAGAAGCAGTGAAACGCTTATTTGAAGTAAATTAGATCAAAAGGACATCTCATTTTCTTTGTATTTATCGGGTGGACACAGTTAATAAAAGTTCGTCAAGCAAATTATTATATATTTGTATCACAAATTATATAATCACTAATTCATGGAAAAAGAGTTGCAGAAAGACAGCAAGGAGCTTCTAAGCCAGCGGATAGAAAGGGAAATAGAAAAGTTAATCAGGAGCGGAGAAATACCTGTTGGAGGCAAACTCCCTACAGAACAGCAATTTTGTGATCAGTTTTCAGTAAGTAGAAATGCGATCAGACCTGCATTGAAAAGTTTAAGTGCAAGGGGTTTGGTCAGAATCGTGAAAGGTAGCGGTGTGTATGTCAATTGATTTATTTTTTGAGATGTCCAACACCAGTGATTTGATATTACATACGATTCATATGCGTCAACTGGTAGAGCCAGAAGTGGCGAGTGTTGCGGCAATGAAGCGGACGGATGAGCACTTAAAAAAAATGGAATTGAACCTGGAATTGATGAACAATTGCCCACTTTATGATTTGGATAGAGAAGCAGAAATTGACCGAGAATTTCATTCTACAGTATCTGACGCTGCGGGAAATCCAGTAGTAAACCTCCTAATGGAGCCTATCTATAAGTTAATTACGAAATACAAGTTGCGGGTTTTTGCAAAAAGTGAACAATTGGTGACGCAAGAGGCTAGAGATCTGATGATGAGTTTGCATCAATCAATATATGAAGCAATAAAAGCCAAAGATGGTAGAGAAGCTTTTTTTCTAATGAGAGAACACATCAAATTGACAGAAGCCAATTACTTGAAAAGTTTAAATGTTGATGATAAGTAAATATTATGCTAAAAGGAATTTCTAAAATCATTAGCCCTGATTTGCTATATGCATTGGCTCGTATGGGTCATGGTGATGAAATAGTGTTGGCAGATGCTAATTTTCCTGGAGATAGCCTAAATGGGAATGTAATCAGATGCGATGGTCTGGAAATATGTGAATTACTGAAGGCCATACTTCCTCTTTTTCCTTTGGATCAGTCAGT
>CAXBNB010000830.1:0-2160 GCA_963976505.1 uncultured Reichenbachiellaceae bacterium | reverse complement strand
GTGGGACTCTATCGTCTTTTTAGAAATGTTGAGCTGATCGGCTATTTCATTGTAAGTAAGTCCATTGGCAAATCCTGTCAGTATTTCCACTTCCCGGGAAGTCAGTTCCTCTTCTTCCGAATAGTGTAGCCGATTGATGTAGTTTTCCAACACTACTTGTTCTAGGTTTTTTCCTATGTATATGTTTTTATAAAAAACCTGCTTGATGGCGGTAATCAGCTCTTCACGTGAGCAGTCTTTGGGCAAGAACCCTTTTGCACCTGCTTTGAGTGCATTCTCAATATAGACTTTGCCTGTGCTGGCGGACAACATCAAAATTTTTACTTTACTATTTTCCTTTATTAACTGGCGAGTAAGCTCTATTCCTGAAATATTCGGAAGTGAGATATCTAGAATGAGTACATCGAAAAAAGATGGATGTTCCTTTAGGTAGGCAGAAAATTCATTGGCATTTGGAAAGCTTGCTACCAGCCGGATTTCTGTATTGCCCATGAGCAAAGCCCTGATGCCATCCCTTACAATCTCATGGTCATCAACCATGCCTATATTTATCATCTTAATGTCATTCATAACTACAATATTCGCCTGTCATTGTCAAATTATCAATCGGGGTTTACCCGAAATATTTAAAGGAAAACCCCTGCTATTTACGCCATTATGTCAACTGTGGATTGTTTCTCGGCTTTGGGAAGCGTAATTGTAAATGTGCTTCCTTCCCCTACCTGACTTTCAACAGTAATTTTTCCAAATTGCTTTTCTATCAGCTCTTGGCACAATACCAGCCCCAGTCCCGTTCCTTTTTCGGTACTATTGCCGATCTGATTATAGTTGGTGCCATGATGAAATAATTTATCCAAATCCTTATTCTCAATCCCAATACCAGTATCAGCCACTTCCATTAGTACATTATTCTCATTTTCATAAACTTTAACAGATATTGTACCTTCTGTTGGAGTAAACTTTATGGCATTGGAAAGCAAATTGCGTAAGATTGTCAATGTCATCTTTTTATCCACTGTGATATATAGGTTTTCGTCCGCTTCCATAGAAAAATGGATTTGCTTTATATCTAAATTAAGTCTTAGTGGCTCTATGGCTGCATCAATTAGGTGTTCTACTTGCAGGTTTTCCGGCCGATTAGAGAGTTCTCCCGACTGTGACATGGACCATTCAAGTAGATTTTGCAGCAGCCCGTTAAGTTCTTTAGATGACTTAAAAAGCTTTTCTAAAAAATACTTTAAATCTTCCTCGCTAATCGATGTGTGATTGTCAATCAACGACTGTGTAATACTGTTAAACGCCGACAATGGATTTTTCAAATCATGCGCAACTACTCCAAAGAGCCTGTCCTTAGTTGCATTTAATTGAAAAAGTTGAGTATTCTTTTGAGCGAGCAATTCGTTTGCTTTGATGCGTTGCTGATAAACTACAAACAAACTACCGGCAACTACAAAAATCAAAATGGCAATAATCAGATAATAGGACTTTTCTTTATTGGCAGCTGCCAATTCTATACTCGCCAGTTTATTTTTTTGGTCCAGTAGTGCTATCTCCTGTTCTTTGGCTTCAGTGTCATACTTTGTTTGCAACTCACTTATTATTTGTCGCTGACCTTCACTACGTAAAGAGTCCTCTAGCTTTTTATACTCTTGATGAAATTCTAGCGCTTTTTTGTGGTTATTGGTCAACTCATATATCTGTGATAAATTTTTGGCTGTTTCATATTTTACTCCTAGGTCTTTTGCAAATTGGAACGCACTGAGGGAGTATCTCTTGGCTTCTTGGTATTTCTTTTTCTCAATCAGGGTGACTGACAACATGTGGTAATCTAAAACCAAACCAATTGAATCTTGATTCTGGATGTCAAGTTCTATCGCCTGTCGATAGTAGTACTCTGACGAATCGAGTTCATTGAGTGCAAAAAAAACTGCCCCAATGATATTACTGCCAACAGCCAAACTTCTATTGTCTTCAAACTTATTACTGATCGCATTCGATACCTGTAAATAATATAAAGCAGAATCCAATTGACCTGTAAGTTCATATATCTGCCCTATATTTTGCATCACTTTAGCCATAGATAAGCTGTCACTTAGCTGTCTATTAATTTGCAACGCTTCTTGAAATGCCTTTAGAGCAGCTGGGTAGTCTTCACTAAAC
>CAXBNB010000829.1:0-2160 GCA_963976505.1 uncultured Reichenbachiellaceae bacterium | reverse complement strand
GATCCGGCCTTGCTATTGGTCCTATGACTTTGCTCACAGTAAGTTTGATCTCATCTTTCAAGCTTTGCTCAGACCTGCCTTCCATATCGCAGATCACATAAGCGTAGATGCCCTGTCCTTTGATCTCATGAGGATAGCCAACAACAGCAGACTCGACCACTCTTGGATGCTCATTGATAGCGTTTTCAACCTCTGCAGTACCCAGTCTGTGTCCAGAAACATTGATGACGTCATCAACACGTCCAAGAATTCTCAAGTAACCGTCATGGTCACGTTTTGCTCCATCTCCCGTAAAGTATAGTCCTTTGTAGGTGGAAAAATATTCTTTTTTGCACCTATCGTGATCGCCATAAGTTGTCCTGATAATTGAAGGCCATGGGAATTTTATGCAAAGATTTCCTTGTACATTATTTCCTTTTACCTCATTGCCGTCTGCATCTACTATAATTGGCTGTATGCCAGGCAGTGGAAGTGATGCATGTGCAGGTTTATTTGGTGTGATTTCCTTTGCCTATATGAGTATGGTACCAGTGCCATGCTTCTTCATTGATAGGTTCTCCTACAGAGCCAATTACCTTCAGTGAATCCAATTTTTTGTTTTCTAAAGGTTCCAAACCGTAAGCTTGTAGTGCTCTGATGGCAGTAGGAGCAGTATAAAATTGGTTTACCTTATATTTGTCAATCACATCCCAAAACCTACTGGCATCTGGATAGGTAGGCACTCCCTCAAACATCAAGGTAGTTGCTCCGGCCAACAACGGACCATATACAATATATGAATGTCCAGTAATCCAGCCTACATCGGCAGTACACCAGTACACATCGCCTTGAGAGTATTGAAATACATTCTCAAATGAATAATTGCTATATACCATATACCCCCCGCAGGTATGCACCACGCCTTTTGGTTTGCCTGTTGATCCTGAAGTATAGAGGATGAATAGCATGTCTTCACTGTCCACAATCTCTGCTTTATTGTCTTCTGAAACACCTTCGATCGCATCGTGCCACCAGACGTCACGTCCGGGTTTCATGTTTACTTCACTCCCGGTTCTTTTTAATACAATTACCTTTTCGGCTACTTTGCTCATTTCAAGGGCTTCATCTACCACGCCTTTCACGTCAATGGTTTTTGCTCCTCTGTAGTTTCCATCTGAGGTAAGTATCACTTTCGCTTCACAGTCTGTAATCCTGTCTGCTAATGCACTGGCAGAAAAACCTGCAAATACTACTGAGTGTACGGCACCAACTCGTGCACAAGCGAGCATGGCAATGGCTGCTTCTGGTACCATCGGCATATAGATAATCACCCTGTCTCCTTTGCCAACACCTTGTTTTTTTAATGCATTGGCAAACTGGCATACTTTTTTGAACAACTGCTTGTAAGTCAGGGTGATGTTTGGCTCATTTGGATCGTTTGGTTCCCAAATAATAGCGGCTCTGTCTCCCAGAGTAAACAAATTTCTTTCAAAAATACTTTCAGTTATGTTCAACTTTCCATTGATAAACCATTTGACATCAGGCTTCTCAAAATTCCACTCAAGAGTCTTGTCCCATTTTTTATCCCAATGAAATGATTCTGCTATACGGCTCCAAAATTCTTCGGGCTGAGCCACACTTTTTTGGTATTCATGAAAGTATCCTGCTAGTGTTTGTACCTTGTTCATAGTTTGTATAGTTCAAATAATTCTGTCAATTACATTTTTTATTTTCAAAAATACATTTTCTGCTTTATTCATGGTAGTGGACTCAGAATAAATTCTAATGATTGGTTCAGTATTGGACTTTCTGATGTGTGCCCATTCATCATTAAAATATATTTTCACTCCATCAATGCGGTTTTGAGGATATACTTGAAACTCCTCGGTGAGTTGTTCCAATACCTTATCTACATTAATAGAGGCAGATAGTTCAATTTTGTTTTTTGAGATATAAGTCTGTGGACATTCCGCTTTTAGCTGAGCCACAGATTTATCCGTATTTGCCAAGTAGGTCAAAAACAAAGCAATGCCTACCAGAGAATCCCTGCCATAGTGAAGTTCGGGGTAAATGATGCCGCCATTTCCTTCTCCGCCTATTATGGCGTTGATGCTTTTCATTTTAGTGACCACATTTACTTCTCCGACAGCAGATTCGGCTCTTTTTTGTCCGTATTTTTCT
>CAXBNB010000828.1:0-2160 GCA_963976505.1 uncultured Reichenbachiellaceae bacterium | reverse complement strand
AAATTACTGATATTACAGCACTGTAACCTACATCTTACCAATTGATTTCAATAAGGCCTAAAATTTAGAGATTGTCTTAGAGTACACTACCAAACTTAAATTTCGATTTAATCAAGAAGCCACCCAAAAAGAAGAAAAACAATAAACAACAACCATGAAAAAGATACACCTATTTGCATTTGCACTACTCCTTATCGCCTGCCAACCCAAGGCCAATAAGGATGAGACTCTGACCAAACCATCAGCAGAAAACGAAGAACTGCAACAATACCTCTCTCAGTATGAGCCTTATGAGATGGCCTTTGATGCAACCGAATACAATGAAACAGACAAGGCGATTTTAAAAAAACTGGTAGATGCTGCCATGTATGTAGATACCATCTATTGGTTGCAAACTTCCAAATACGGCATGCAACTGCGAGACAGTTTGGAAAAAGTAAAGGCTGACCCCTATGCCAAAGACTTGCTGACACTGGTAAGGCGCAACGGAGGTCCTTTCGAACATCTCAACGAATACGAGACTTTCTATGGCCATCAAGAATATTATGGCGGTGATGAACTCTACCCCAAGGGCGTGACCAGCGAGGCTTTTGATGCTTACATTGAAACCCTATCTCAGGAAGAAAAGGATGAATTTATGTATCCATATACTGTCATAAAAGAAGATGGAAAAAGCGGATACAAGGCGGTTCGATATAGTGTGGAATACAAAGAATACATCGATCCGATAGTCACCTTACTCAATGAAGCTGCTGATTTATCTGACAATGAATCCTTTGCAAAATTCCTTCGGCTGAAAGCAGAAGCCCTCACTACCGACAACTACTTTGATGCGGATGTGGCATGGATCGACACCAAAGACACCAAATTTGATATTGTATTTGGGCCTTTTGAAACGTACTCCGACAGGATCAAAGGAGTAAAAGCTAAATATGAAGCCTATATAGAAATAGTCGATCAGCAGGCATCAGCTGACCTAGAAATTTATAAAAGCTACTTACAACGGATGGAAGAAAACCTGCCCATTCCTGACGAATACAAGTCAGTTGTAGAGGGATTGACTGCCAATTTCATTGTAGTTCGAGACATCATCCGAACCGGCGAAGGAGCCATTGGTTATCAAGCAGTTGCCACCAACCTGCCAAACGATCCGGAAGTGCATGCTAAAAAAGGTACAAAAAAAACATTCTGGAAAAACATGTTTGAAGCACGGTTCAATGCCATCATCAAACCTGTAAGTATGCGGTTGATAGACGATTCTCAATTGCAATATTTGTCTGATGACGGCTTTTTCATGTTTGTATTGATGCACGAAATCTGCCATGCCATCGGACCAAGAACAGTGAAAGTTGGCCCTAAAAAAGGAATGGCGGCCAATGCAGCTATCGGACCAAACTACAGCCCTCTGGAAGAAGCCAAAGCCGATGTGGTCGGACTATACTCACTGGCTTACCTCATGAAAGAAGGTGTGGTTGATCCAAATGGAGCTAGAAATTATTACGTATCGTTTTTAGGGAGTTTATTTCGCTCAATACGATTTGGGCTGGATGAAGCACATGGAAAAGCTGCTGCCATTTCGCTCAACTATCTATTGGCCAACGGAGGCATTAACTACGATGAGACTTCCAATAAATGGTCGATAGATTTTGATAATTTTGAAGAAGGAATCAAGAAGCTTTCGTCAGATTTAATGATCCTGGAAGGAGACGGAGACAATGAAAAAGTGGAAGCATTTTTTGACAAATGGACTAAGGAAACTCCTCAGATTACTAAGGCATTTGAAACAGTAGAAGACATTGCCATTGACGTACTGCCTGTCAGGTCTATTAAATGGCAGTAAATTTGCACGAAAAGCAGAGCGTAGAACACAAATCAATTTCTAATCACAAACACCAAACAATAAATGTCACTTACTTATTCTGAAATGATGCCGTTGGGCACAGATGCACCAGATTTCACTTTACCAGACACTGTATCTGGCAATCCTGCATCATTAACAGCACTCAAATCCGAGGTAGGAACGGTAATCATGTTCATCTGCAATCACTGTCCGTATGTAAAGCATATTCAGGAAGAAATAGTAAAAATAGCTGAAGATTTTATTCCAGAGGGAGTCTCATTCATTGCCATATCTTCCAATGACGTAGAATATTTCCCTGA
>CAXBNB010000827.1:0-2166 GCA_963976505.1 uncultured Reichenbachiellaceae bacterium | reverse complement strand
GTTAAAAAAACTAAATCAATTATGTCTAACCTCTGGTATTTTTCATGAGAGGCCTGTCATACTAAAAGTCAAGTCGACTTTCAATTTACCAACAATTGTTGCTCTTACGCCTGAAAACCCTTCATAAACCCAGCAACACATCATTGACTAACATTTTACCAATGTTGACCTTTTCATGATAATAGCTTGCTTTTCAATAAATTGATGATGATTATTTTATTCTTTAAGTCTTTTGCTTTTTCTTTTTAGCAGCAGGAAATAAAATATTGTTAAGGATCAAGCGATACCCCGGAGAATTGGGATGTAGGTTGAGATCAGTAGGTTCTTCACTCACAAAATGTTGGTAATCTTCCGGATCATGCCCGCCGAAAAACGTCCAAAAACCTTTGCCAAACACTCCGTGAATATACTTCGCTTCGTCAATGGATTTGGTTTCTCCCATCACGATTACATCAGGCTTTACAAGTCTGTTTTTAAATGAAGTCGTTTGGCCCATAAAGCCTTTGATGATGTGCTCATGGTTTTGGGTGAGCATGGTAGGAATTGGATCCCATTTTGCAGAGAATTCAAACAATGAAAAATAATCATTTTGTTCTAGCAATCCTCTTTGAGTCGGAGCGGTATCAATGTCCGAAAATTCATAGATGTATGGATTGAGTTCTAGTTTGAAATTTTCAAACGCAAATGTTCTAGTATAATCAAGCTTGGACTGAGCCTGAGGATCCATCCTATCTCCATCGAACATAGATTCACAAATATCTACCCCTTCTGCCGCCAGTGCAATATCGTAAGTATCAGTAGCCGAGCACATGGCAAACAAAAAACCTCCACTGGCCACATAAGCCTGTATCCTCTTCACAATGTTTAATTTCAGGTGAGAAACTTTGCTAAATCCATGCTTGCGCGCAGAAGCTTCATACTCCTGTTGCTGCTGTTGATACCATGGATAATGCTGATATGCTCTATAAAAGCGACCATATTGACCTGTAAAGTCTTCATGGTGCAAATGAAGCCAGTCGTATTTTGGCAACTCATCATACATCAATTCATCGTCGAAAATCACATCATAAGGAATTTCTGCATAGGTCAGTACCAAGGTTACTGCATCATCCCATGGTTGTTTACTTTTTGGAGAATACACCGCAATCTTTGGAACTTTCTCCAGTTTCATGGCATCCATATTAGATGATGGGCTAGAAATCTCTGAGAGGATTTGATTTGCTTCAGCATCAGAGATCACTTGATAGCTTACTCCTCTGATTATGAGTTCATTTTCAAAGTTCTGATAGTATTTGAACATAAAACTACCCCCACGGTAGTTTAGCAACCAATCAACTTCTATATCCTTTTGCAACACCCAGTAAGATATTCCATAAGCTTTGAGATGGTCAGTTTGTGAGTTGTCCATCGGAATCAAAATACTAGAAGCATTCAGGTTGAACGCAATACTAACGAAGATTATCACCAACAACTTTTTCATATTTCCTCTTAGATTTTAGTCCTCTACCACTGTTTGTGTAGTTCGAAATTAAACGGAATAATAGTAAAATTGATATGTAATCAATAAAATTCATGAATAATCTATATTAATAGATCAATAGTCATCTTTTATCCTTCGGGTTACGTAATATTGGCTATTATCCTAGAATGTAATTATGAATTATGTCGAAAATATAAGAGAAGGAGTTAAATCCATCGTAAGCAATAAACTACGGACTACTCTTACCGCTATGATCATAGCCATTGGGATTACATCTTTGGTCAGCATATTGACTGCTATTGACGGAATCCAATCATCGATTAATAGTAGCTTTTCACAACTAGGGTCGAATACCTTTTACATTTCTGACAAAAGGGTGGAACGAAGCACCAAACAAGGAGTTTCAGAGAAACAATACCCTCCTTTGGTTTACACTCAGGCAAAAAAATTTATAAACGAATATGATGCTGATGGTATTTGCTCTGTGAATTCCACCGTAACCTGGAATGCCGAGGTAAAGCGAAATTCAAAAGTAACCAACCCTAATATTCCTATAAAGTGTGGAGATATCAACTACTTGGCTGTAGAAGGTTATAACCTGGACCAGGGACGAAATTTTTCTAGTTTTGAACAACAAAATGGGGCGAATGTAGCCCTTATAGGCAGTGAAATAGTAGATGCACTCT
>CAXBNB010000826.1:0-2168 GCA_963976505.1 uncultured Reichenbachiellaceae bacterium | reverse complement strand
TTGAACATCCCTAGCCTTCTGTGAATCTCCAGGGCTTCTTCCAAATATGGGACAGCTTCTTTGGTTTTGAGTAATCCAAAAAGGGCATATCCAACATTATTCGCAGTGGTAGCTACATTTAGTTCCTTATTGAGCTGGGTGTAAGCATTATACGCTTTGATCAAATGATCATAGGCTTTTTGATTGAATCCGAGGTTTAAATAAGCACTTCCAATGTTTTCGTTGAGTACTGCGATGATGATTGGACGTACAACTGTTCCCGACTTTTCGGCGGTCATTGCCTCCTGCCATTTAGTTACCGCCTTTTGATTTTCACCATTTTGATAAGCCGACATGGCTACAACTGCCAACTCTTCTGCTCGCTGGTGGGAAGGAAGCCAAACAGATTTAATATAGGTTTGAAAGGCTTTTGTAGCTATAAGTTTAGCCATTTCATCATCTGCATAGAGACCATTAACATCCGTAAATCCATTATCAATAGCTTTCTTGATCAATTCCAATGCCTTTTCAGTATCTCCTCGTACCGAATAAATATCAGCGAGATTGTATAGAGCTTCTACATATTTGGGGTTGGCAGCCAAACATTTTTCATAGTAGGGTTTAGCATTCATATGATCTCCTTTCAAATGGTATTCCAAGCCCTTCTGAAAATCAGTGTAATATGAATTTGTCGCCAGCGTCAAGTCAGCATCAGATGTTGAAAGTAATTCATTCATCATTTTCTGTTGACGTGCCTTGTCTTCAGCAAGGCGCATTTCACGGGCCTTTTCGGCGGTCATTTCAGATTGAGACTCACCCTTCTGAGGAAAAAAAACCAACAAACTAAAAGAAAGTATGATTATTTTTTTCATGAAATTTTAATTACAACCTGTTTTCATAATGAACTTGGTCACTTCCACCTTATCTACTTTTGAGGTCACTTCTTCGGACATAAACTGAAGTTTTTTTCCAGCGGTATCACTAATACAAAAATCTATTTCCTGTCCTTCCGCTCTGGTGCCATCTCCATAGGCTAGTAAAAACTTTCCGCTTTTCTCTGATCCAGAATCATTGAGGATAATCACACTAACTTTTGCCATATTAGTCTCTCCCGATGAAGGTGCATAAGCGGTAAGTCTATATTTAATGATTAGGCCGGCTTGCTCGTAAACTCGTTCATACCCTGCGTCACTTGGTCTTTTTTCTTCTGCATTTGATTTACGTTTTTCATTGACCGCTTTACTTTCGCCTA
Source organism: uncultured Reichenbachiellaceae bacterium (assembly GCA_963976505.1). Taxonomy (GTDB): domain Bacteria; phylum Bacteroidota; class Bacteroidia; order Cytophagales; family Cyclobacteriaceae; genus CAXBNB01. Next base: position 937 of record CAXBNB010000826.1, on the reverse strand, counting down.
GAGCAGCAGCTATGATTGCTGCGGCCTGTTCCTCTGCGGCTTTCATTTTAGCATCTTCTTCTTCAATTTTGGAAAGTTCTTGTATCGGTATTTTTACTTCACTCGAATTGACGTTTGGCGAATCTGACTCCTCTTCTAAAGGTTCTAAGGATCCACCCAAAAGATATTTCCCATCTGGTATTTCATCCCATTTGGTAAAATTCCAAAGTCTTGCCATTCTCACTCCAAAGGGATCGTGAACAATCATTTGATTTTGTTTTGCCCCCGAGGCTATACTTGTATTTTCAATGCTCTTGATATTAGCAACTACATCACCTGACTTATTGTATTTATATATAAACCCAGAACGATTCGCCACCATTACGCTTAATAGGTCCTCACTAAAAGCAAATCCACTAATGCTCTTCCCTCCCATTGATTCGGACAAGGTTACTTCCTTAGAATTCAAATCTACAATGGTGAATCCAGTACTATATCTCTCATCTTCAGGAATCGAAGCAAGTGAATAATCATCTCCCATGGCCAGATGTTGACCTGATTTGTCAAAAACTAATTGGGTAAGTGGTGTGATATATCCTCTTTTTTTTTGGTCGGCGAAAAAATACTTATACAAATTTTCCTGATTTTCAATATTGATTAATTCTACCACTCCCAGACCTCCTACTGCTAAGTTTTCGGTGTTTGGTTGAAAAGCTAACCCATACAGAAATTTGATGCTTGATTTGTCAATGATTGAATAAGGTTTGTTTTTTTTCTTTGCATCCTGAAGTTTGTATAAATAAACTTTTGCACCATCTGTGATAGCTAAATTGCCATTAACACTCACGTCCATATTGTAGTTTACATGATCCTTGAGTTCGAATTGAATTCGAAGATCATACGATGGCACATCATATACCTTGATTGTATTTCCTCCAACTACACTGGCGACCAAATA
>CAXBNB010000825.1:0-2180 GCA_963976505.1 uncultured Reichenbachiellaceae bacterium | reverse complement strand
CCTGAAATACCTTGGAAGTTTTGCCGACAACCCCAATGAAGAAACGGTACTAGGGAAAATCAACTGGAATGGTACATTTTTAGACAATCACCTTAGAAGTGAAATGTCCTATGCCACTTCAAGTAGCAGGGAAATATTGAGAGAATTCATATTTGTCCCTGTGGTATCGGGAGAAGGCACGCACACCTGGAGGGATTTGAACGAAGACGGCATTCAGGATGTATTTGAGTTTTTTGAATCCATTAATTTTGACGAACGAAATTACATCAAACTGTTTGTTCCAACAGATGATTTCATTTCCGCATTCAATAATTTATTTAACATGAACCTGAGTGCTTCCATGCCTAAAAAATGGAATACCGTTGGAGGAGTCAGAGAGGTTTTAAGCAAGTTTTCCAGTAGGTCTTCTATCAATATCAACAAAAAAAATACTGACAATTCGTTGAATAGTAGATTCAACCCTTTTCAATTGAACACAGAAAACGAGGATTTAATTTTTGTGAAAGATGCGATCAGAAATACCCTTTTCTACAACAGGTCAAACCCAGGATTTGGTTTTGATCTTGGGTATTTTGCTGCACGCTCCAAGCAACTTATCTCCAGTGGCATAGACTCTCGGAACCAGTATGAATGGACAGTCAATGGACGCAAACAAATCACCAGTGAATTGAGTATTCTGGCAAGTGGGTTAAAAGGTGAAAAAGAAAATCAATCCGACTTTTTTCAAGGGAAGAATTATGTCATATCTATTCACTCAGTTGCGCCTCAGGTGGTTTGGCAACCCACTTCCAAATTCAGGTTGAATTGGAAGGCTGAGTACAAAAAGAAAGAAAACATCAAATCAGAAACACTCCCTGAATTTTCTAAAATTACTTCGCTACTGATGGCGGTCAGATGGAATAAGGCCCTAAAAAGTACAATGGATGGCTCGTTTAAATTTACGAGCATAGACTTTTCAGGAGAAGAAAATAGCCCTGCAGGATATGAGCTGCTTGAAGCACTGAGACCAGGGAATAATTTCACATGGAATTTTAGCTACCGTCAGAAGTTGTCCAACGGGCTGCAAGTATCCCTAAGCTACGATGGACGAAAGTCTGTAGAACAGCGAGTGATCCATCAAGGTAGAATGCAGGTAACTGCCTTGTTTTGATAGAATCGTTTTGAGGATCTCATCAGAATAATATTTCTTCCCCTCACCCGTTGAAAGATTATATAAATGTTAATTTTGTTTGCATCAAAAAAGTTGATAATACACCTTATTTAATTACCAATCACATGAAAAAAATTGCATTACTATCCGTGTTTTCATTTTTGCTCATCGCACATCTTTCAGCTCAAAATGAAGGTGAATTCAGAGCTTCTGGCTCTCTTCTATTGAACTTTGATAACGCAAATTTTGGAGTGAATTTTGGAGGTGAATATTTCTTTACAGACCAAATAAGTGTCGCTCCCAGCTATTCCAATATTTTCGGATCACCCAGTATAAACGGCTTCAATGTTGACGGTCGCTATTATTTTGTGGATCAAAACTATGACTTCTATGCACTTGCAGGATTTGCATCAATATCTAGGGGTGGATTCGGGTCCAGTGGAGTAAATCTAGGTGTAGGCTATGTCGTGCCAATTCAAAATCAACTCTCGTTAGGACTTCAGGTAAAATACACTACGCCAGGTGATGGAGCTTTGGAAATGCAAGGTGGAGTGATTTATACTTTTAAGTAATCTTCAGAATCATTAATTCCCTCGACAAACTGGTGAGGTCTTAATCAGAGGTTGATATGAGAAAATCAATCTAGATCATGCAACCATCTCAATATGAGATGGCTCTTTATTTCCATTTTATGATTTTCTTGTGGTTGGGTGGTTTTTTTGTAGGGTGATTTGACAGTATTAAGGCCATCATGTAGCTCCATCTTTTCGAATAAGGCAGCTTTAAGAATGCCTCTCTATCTTCCGTTTCCGGATCTACATCTTTATTCCATGACAATCTACTCATAACTGATGGATTTAAGCATCAAATAATATACACCGAGCCGAAAAACAATTCTTCGTACTCAAAGAGCTAGTTCTATACTATTTTAATGCAACATAAATATTGATCTATTTCAATACTTGGCTTCATATAAATCAATTATAAGCAGGTTGCATGAAAAATTATTTACTTCCTTCGACAATCTAAA
>CAXBNB010000824.1:0-2184 GCA_963976505.1 uncultured Reichenbachiellaceae bacterium | reverse complement strand
TAAAATTACCAACAATGGTGCAGGAGTTAAATTCAAATTTGGTCTCATTGCAGATTTTGAAATTACGGATACTTATGCTTTCAGTACAGGAATAATATATGCTCCTAAAAGGGTTGGGTTTACTATAGAGCCTACAGGATCACCTGCTGAAAATGAAGTCTATAGGTCTCAATATTTGCAAATACCACTTACAATGAAATTGTTCACCACTGAAGTCATGCCCGATGTAAAAGGGTTTTTCCAACTTGGTATTTTGGCCGAAGTGAAGATATTCAGTGAAGCACTAGACGAAAGTTATACAATGGTTGAGAAATTCAAACCCTATGATGCTTCTTTTATCTTTGGTATTGGAGCTGAACATGATTCTGGCGCAAGCTCAGTATTATATGCTGCCATAGTGTACAACAGAGGCCTGATTAACGCTATAAGTCAGGTAGAATCTGGGGTAACAGATGACTTGATTACAAAACTGGACATGATAAGCCTCCAGTTAGGAATCAAGTTCTGATTTTAAATTTCTATTTCCTCTCCCATAGCATTAATTATGCTATACTCTGTGAAGGGTAGAGAAGAGTCTTCTACTAAATTTATCCAACGCTTATAAGTGAAGAACCACTTTACTTGTTGAGAAATTAAGCCTTTTGTGAAATAGGCAAACAAGTATGGATGAAGTGTAATAGCCAACTTCTTCTCATTTTGTTTCACCATTAAGTGTTCGATGTTCTTTTCAATCTGATCTGCAATAAGAATTGAGGCTGTAATTTTGCCCGTTCCATTACATGTTGGACAAACTTCGCCGGTCTTAATGTTCATCTCAGGTCTCACCCTTTGACGCGTGATTTGCATCAAGCCAAACTTAGACAAAGGAAGGATGGTAAACTTAGACCTGTCAGTAGCCATTTCATCTTTCATCTTTTGAAAAAGTAGCTTTTTGTTCTCTACTTTTCTCATGTCGATGAAATCGATAACTATAATACCTCCCATATCCCTCAGCCTAAGCTGACGAGCAATTTCTTTGGCTGCATCAAGATTTACTTTAAGTGCGGTATTTTCCTGATTGTCCTCGGCATTGGATTTGTTTCCACTGTTGACATCAACAACGTGCAGTGCTTCGGTGTGTTCTATAATCAAATAGCCTCCACCATCAATACTTACAGACTGACCAAACAGACCTTTAAGCTGCTTTTCTATGCCAAAAGATTCAAATATTTTTGACTTGCCATTGTGTATTTTGACAAGTTTTTCTCTTCCTGGTGCAATCTTGGTGATAAACGACCGAATGTCGTTGTACATGTCTTTATCATCTACAGTAACACTATCGAAAGTCTCATTAAGAACGTCTCTCAATATACTGTTGGCTCGGTTCATTTCCCCGATTACCTTATCAGAAGGTTTGGCCTTCTTCAAGGTTAACATGCCATCCTGCCAGGTCTTTACTAAATTTCTAAGGTCCTTATCAAGCTCGGCTACATCTTTCCCTTCCGCCACGGTGCGTATGATTACACCAAAATTTTCAGGTTTGATTGAGCTGATAAGTCTAAGTAGCCGTTTGCGCTCATCGCTACTCGTGATTTTCTTTGATACAGATACTGAATCCGAAAACGGCACCAATACAATGTATCTGCCGGCTATGGACAACTCACAGGATAATCTAGGCCCTTTTGTTGAGATAGGTTCTTTTACTACTTGAACCAGAATTTTCTGATTCTTTGTAAGCACCTGGCTCATTTTCCCAAACTTGTCAATATCACCTTCCCTTTGGAAGCCATTCATTTTGCCTCCGGTAATTTTACCGGCTACAACCTGTTTGGAAAACTTAATAAGTGATCTAAGTTGGGGTCCGAGATCCAGATAATGAAGAAATGCATCTTTTTCGTATCCAATGTCAATGAAGGCGGCATTTAATCCTGGAACAACTTTCTTTACTGTACCAAAATAAACATCACCTACATTAAACTGGTTACCGTTTTCATCTGTATGAAACTCAGCTAATTTTTTATCCTTTAAAAGGGCTATTCGACATCCATTTTGAGTTGAACTTATTACTAATTCGTTACTCAAATTATTATGGTTTTATTGTTGAATATAGAAAAAACTATTGAAGATTATTACTTCTTCTTATGTCTGTTCTTTCTTAACCTTTTCTTTCTTTTGTGAGTAGAGATCTTATGTCTTTTTCTTTTT
>CAXBNB010000823.1:0-2185 GCA_963976505.1 uncultured Reichenbachiellaceae bacterium | reverse complement strand
GGAGTAAACTGGGTTCATTAAATCGCCTACTGGAAATTCGAAATTTCGTCCACCATTGGCTTTGGTGTATCTCGAGCTGAAATCAATTTTAGGCAACATGGCACCTTTCGCCTCATTGAGTGACTCTAGTGAAGCTTCAAACTCCAAAGAAGCCTGTTTAAGGCTAATGTTATTTTTGATTCCTTCATCAATGTATTGGTCAAGAATACCCTGAGACATCAGGCTACTGGCTAGTGAAAGTCCAAGAATAGTAAGTAGAGTTTTTTGCATTTTGTTATCAGTTTTATTGATGATCAATAACACGGCAAACCAACGCATCTGTTGATTAAAAATCCTTTGCAATAGAATGAACCGGAAAAAATCAGGAATGAACCTGATATGGGAAGAATGGGCGGGTGCTAATAATGATTATAAATAGGGATAAAGTAATTATAAATAGTAATTTAGGGTAGCCACCAATTCAATGAGATATGACAACTACTTCAATAGACTATAAATCGGGTAAGCTATTTCCAATCCAATTTCAGTTTTTTGGAGGCATACTGTTATTTATAGGCTTGGGCGTAGCGACCAATTATATTGTTGTGGGGCTTATTCTTATCCTGATAGCTGCTTCCATTTTGACTGGTCAAGGTGGGATAGATTTTGACAGTGAGCAACAGACTTATCGAGCGTACAAGTCTTTTCTTTTTATAAAAAGTGGGGATAAAAAGAAATATCAAGGAGTAGAAAAAATCTTCATCAACTCACAAGCTATAAGCCAGCGGATGTACACCATGCATACCAATCATGGCTCTGATTTTAAAAGCCTTGAGTACAATGCTTACCTGAAGTTTGACAATGGAAACAAAATTTACCTTGATACCAATAAGGATAAAAAAGTCCTGTTCGATAAGCTCCAAGAATTGGCTGGTTTTTTTAAAACGGAAGTTGTAGATGCTACTCTTTGAGTCAGTTACTTATTCAGCCACTTTTTAAACTCAGAAGCCCTTTCGATACTTACGATGGCGTCTTTTTTAGCATTCGGGTTCAATTCTATTTTCAGCCTTCCTTTGGTATAAGCCACCATCTCTTTGATGGCATCAATACTGATGATAAATTGGCGGTTGATGCGGAAAAATTGTTCTGGGTCAAGTAGATTGTCTAGCTTTTCTAGGGTATAATCAACAATGTATTCTTTTCCGTTATTCGCTACTAGGTAGGCATATTTTCCTTCAGCAAAAAAGTAAGCTACTTCCTCATTTGGGATGGATTTCACCTTATCACCATAGTACACCATGAACCGTTTTTGGTAACTGGTGTTTTCACCCGACTGCAGTGAAGTGAGTAAGGCGTTGTAGTCAAATGTCTGAGCCGGCAAGTTTTGTTCGTGAAATTTCTCCAGTGCCTGCTGCAGCTCTTTTTTGTTTACTGGTTTGAGTAAATAATCGATGCTATTGAGCTTAAAAGCCTTGATGGCATACTGGTCATAAGCAGTGGTGAATATGATAGGCGTTTTGATTTTTACTTTCTCGAAAATTTTAAAACTCTGATCGTCTCCTAAGTGAATGTCTAAAAAGATAAGGTCTGCTTTGTATTGCTTCAACCAATCGATCGACTCGTCTACAGAATCCAACGTGTCCAGTATTTCAATCTCCGGATCAATATTTTGGAGCTGTCTGATCAGCTTTTGGGCTGCATAAAACTCATCTTCTATGATTAGAACTTTGGTCATTTCAATACAGTGTGCTTTCTGCAATTAAAGGAATTTTAGCAATATAGGCATGTTCGGACACAATAAATTCTGGTTTGATGTCTGTCATTAATCCATACCTGTCTTTTAGATTCTTCAGCCCAATACCCGTGGAGTTATATACATGCTTTCTCAGTTGGAGGTTGTTTTCTACTATTAGAAAATCCCCTTCTACATATATTTTGATTTTGAGCGGATCTGATTTGGTTACTTTATTGTGTTTGATGGCATTTTCTATCAAAAGTTGCAGCGAGAGGGTAGGGACCAGCATCTCGAGTTTAGAAGTGTCAATTTTGATGTCTGATTCGAGGCTGTCACCAAATCTGATTTTTTGCAGGTACATGAATGAATGAATGAATTTTAATTCTTTATCCAACGGCTGTACTGTGTAGTTCTGTTTGAAAAATATCTCATAACTGTCACTGCCATATTTACCGATGCCATATAATACTG
>CAXBNB010000822.1:0-2186 GCA_963976505.1 uncultured Reichenbachiellaceae bacterium | reverse complement strand
TGATTTTGACCTTGGTCAAATAGATTAAGCCCATATTTAGTGCCAACCCAAAGATTTTTTTTTGCATCTTGGTTGATACTATTGATATAGTTGTTGGACAGGCCTTGCTCCGAATTCTCTTTTGCCTGATAAACTTGATAGGAATATCCATCATATTTATTGAGCCCATTGATGGTTCCCAGCCAGAGGAAGCCTTTTTCGTCTTGAAAAATACAGTTGACTGTATGGTGAGAAAGCCCCTCAAAAGGCAGTTGCAGGAAGTGAAAGGTTTTATTTACATCCGCTACGCTGGAGCCCATTTGAACAGGCACCAAGAACACTAAAAGTAGAATTTTTCTATATAGTCCTGAATATAAATGCATTTTTTGAAAATGAGGTACTTACACTCGTTAACAAAAGTACAAATTTTGATCCACAATAGATTACAATAGGGATGCTCTGTTTTGAATTGAAATAATGAGTTCCTTCAAATCTATTGTTGCTTTTTCATCCTTTTATTTTCAATTTTAACCCCTGTATTGAAACCTACAAAAATTGACAAGGAAAGAAGCCAAATTAAAACTCGCGAATTACTGTGCCTACCAGGAAAGGTCTCAAAAAGAAGTAAGAAACAAACTTTATGAGACCGGACTATATCAGGATGAAATCGAAGAGATAATTTCTGAGTTGATTTCAGAAAATTTCCTTAACGAAGAAAGGTTTGCAAAAGCTTTTATTGGGGGTAAATTTCGCATTAAAAAATGGGGAAGAAACAAAATTCTGATGGCAATCAGGCAGTATGATATTTCAGACTATTGTATTAAAAAAGGGCTTCAGGAAATCGATTCAGATGATTACAACAATACCATGGAGCAAATCATCATAGCCAAAAACAAGGGCTTGTCAGAAGACAATATTTTTGTCAGAAGAAATAAGCTAGCAAAATATGCCATGTCTAAAGGATTTGAAGCAGAATTGGTTTGGAACTTCTTAAAACAGCATATTGACCAATAATGTCGCAAAGTTTTCAATTGAAATGAGTTCATTTATACTCTTTTGAATTAAGTTCGTTAACTTATCCAATCAATCTATAAACAACCCGTGAAGTCCATTTTTTTATATACTCTTATTTCGTTTTTGTTTCAGGGTATTCTTATGGCTCAAAATACTAATTTGAATCTGGATAAATCCAATAAAGCCATTGAAGGGTACGATCCTGTAGCCTATTTTACCGAAAACAAAGCAATCAAAGGAGACAAGGAATTTGCTCTAAACCACCATGGGGTAATTTACTGGTTCAAAAACCTTGAAAACAAAAATACTTTTAAAAAAGACCCTTCCAAATTTCAGGTTGCATACGGAGGATGGTGCGCCTATGCCATTGGAGAGTCGGGCGATAAAGTCAAAATTGACCCTAAAACATTCAAGCTTGTAGATGGTAAATTGTTGCTTTTCTACAACTTTTATTTCAACAATACCTTGACCAAATGGAATGAAAACGAAAGTATGCTCAAAACAAAAGCAGATGAGTATTGGAAAAAAACAATGGATTTTTGATTGCTAAATTGAACTTATTTCTTTGTAATCATTGTTAGTTAATTTGTTAATGAATACGGAAATATTACGTCGTTAAAATCTGATTTAGAAATACTGGATATTTGAAGTGTCCGTTTAAATTTGTTAAACCTCAAATGAAGAACTCTTTAATTCACTTCATTTAAAACTCAAAACATGGAAATAAAGTCTGCTGTAAATAATCTGTTTGATCAGCTCCGTTTTGTTTTAGAAAACTTAAGTGAAAAACAATATAAAACTCCTTCAGTTTCCCTCAGTGGTTCGACTATAGGCCAACATATCAGGCATTCATTGGAATTTTTCAGCTGCCTAATAAATAGCAAAGAATCAGGAATCGTTAATTACGACAAACGGGAGAGAAATCCGGAAATAGAGGAAAGTATAGAGCTGGCATTGGAGATGTTAAATCAGTTGTCTGTGGAGGTGAAAGAATCCCTTTGTAAAAATGATTTAATCCTTGAACTCTCTTATAGTCATATAAACGATGAATGTTTGAAAGTCAAGTCAAATTTTGATCGGGAATTGGTCTATAACATCGAACACGCCATACACCACCTAGCGCTCATAAAAATCGGTATGATCGAAATTGCATCGGAAGTTGCATTACCTCAAGGGTTTGGAGTAGCCGATTC
>CAXBNB010000821.1:0-2191 GCA_963976505.1 uncultured Reichenbachiellaceae bacterium | reverse complement strand
GACCTTCCCAATTACTCTACGCAAGCTGCTTTCTTTGACTATGACAGAGATGGTGATTTAGACATGTTTTTGATCAATCATGGAATTTCACCCGCAGATGTCGAACCCAACATTGAAAAATTACTCAACAAAAAATCTGAATACAGTAGCGACAAACTATTCAGAAATGATCAGGGAAAATATACCGATGTATCTGCCAAGAGTGGCATTCTTAACAATTCTATTGGTTTTGGTCTTGGCATAGCCATAGGGGATTTAAATAATGATCAATGGCCGGATATCCTGGTAGGGCAAGATTATTCTGAAAAAGATCATTTATACATCAATCAAAAAGATGGAACATATAAGGAGGTAATAAGAACTGCTACCAATCATATTTCTAATTTTTCAATGGGAAATGATATTGGGGATATCAACAATGATGGCTGGCTTGATTTTATCACATTGGATATGGTTTCTAATAACAATTATGATTTGAAAACCAGCATGAGTGGCATGAACCCAAAACGATTTCATGGCTTGGTGGATAAAGGACTACACCATCAATACATGTTCAACGCATTGCAGGTGAACAATGGAGCAATGCTCAAAGATGGTATTCCAGCTTTTTCTGATGTTGCGAAGCGCGCTGGTATATCCAATACCAACTGGAGTTGGGCGCCACTTTTATTTGATATGAATAACGATGGATGGCAGGATTTTTTTGTTTCCAATGGGGTCTTGAGGTCTTTCAGGAACAATGATTTTGTGATTTTCAAAAGAAAACGTGTGGCCCAATTGTATGAAAATCTGGAAAAATACTCTAATAAAGATTCGTTAATCAAAAAGTATTACGAAGATATATTGGCGGTGATGCCAGAGAAAAAGGAAGTGAACCTTCTTTATTTGAACAACAAGGACTTCACATTTTCAGAAAAGAATACAGCTTGGAATCTTACGGAAGCCACCTGCACCAATGGCGCTGTGTATGCCGATTTGGACAATGATGGAGACTTAGATATCATAGGCAACAACATCAACAACGTGGCTTATATCTATAAAAACAATACAAGAGAATTGGGTTTAGAGGGTAATTATCTCAAAGTGAAATTGAACGGTAATGCAAAGAATAAGGACGGTATCGGTGCACGGGTGATAGTCGAAAGCAATGGAATCAAACAAACCAAAGAATTGTATTTGACCAGGGGTTTTCAATCTTCAGTTGATAGAATATTACATTTTGGAATTGGTAGCGCAACTTCTGTTGATAAAATGACTATTATTTGGCCAGATGGTAAGATCCAAGCTATAACTGGCGTTGCTGCCAATCAACAGACTACATTGAATCATTCAGATGCTACAGGCATAGGCAATCAAAAGGAATCTTTAGAAAGAAAGTTATTCACCGACATTACCTCGGACTTGGGGATGAAGTTTATGCATAAAGAAAATGAATTTGATGATTTTGAAAGGGAAAGTCTATTGCCACATAAGCTATCGCAAAATGGGCCGGCCTTATCCGTGGGAGATGTAAACAATGATGGGTTGGATGATTTCTACGTAGGTGGCGCAAAAGGTCAGTCAGGTGAATTGTTTATCCAACAAAAGAATGGGAACTTTTACTCTGAATTGAAGTCACTTTGGCTTAAAGATAAAAGGCATGAAGATGTAGCGTCACTTTTTTTCGATGTAGATGGAGATGGTGACTTGGATTTGTATGTGGTATCAGGTGGAAATGAAGAAAAGGAAGGAAATGAATACTATGTGGATCGATTGTATGAGAATACTGGAGGTGGTAATTTCATTAAAGCCTCTGGAGTATTACCAGATAATCGGATTTCTGGATCCTGTGTACAATCTGGAGATTTTGACAATGATGGTGATCTTGATCTTTTTGTCGGTGGAAAACTGATACCCGGAAACTATCCCCTTTCTCCGGGGAGTTACCTATTGAAAAATGAAAGTAGCAATGGACTCTTGAAGTTTATTGATGTCACCAGGGATATTGCTCCATTTATGTCAGAATTGGGCATGGTGTCTGATGCGGAGTGGGTTGATATTGATGGAGATGAGCAACTAGATTTGGTTGTGGTGGGAGAGTGGACACCCATTAAAGTAATCAAGAATTTAGGAGAAGAATTTGAGGATGTTTCTACCAATTCAGAACTCAATGAACAAACAGGATGGTGGTTCAGCATAGCAACTGCTGATT
>CAXBNB010000820.1:0-2201 GCA_963976505.1 uncultured Reichenbachiellaceae bacterium | reverse complement strand
AATGCCGACAAAGGTGTTTTTAAACGGCCATTCAATTGAAACCTTGGTAAGAAGCAATGGAGCTAGGATTTTGGTGATTGAAGAAGACCATATCGTCATAGAAAAAACAGGTCATAAAAACGAAACACATGATTTGTATAAAAAACTAGAACCCCTTGGACTATTAGAGTTTGTGAGATCTGGCAGAGTAGCAATTTCTCGCTCGAAAAGAAAAACGGAAGCCTACATACGTGAATTGGAAAATTCCAGTTCCAATCAATTGAATATTAAGGATTTCTAAAGAGATCGAAAAAATTAGAATTATAAATCAAATTGAATATCAGTAAATATTAAAGTTAGAAAAATGGCAAAATTAAATTTTGGTGGAGTAGAAGAAAATGTTGTTACCAGAGAAGAATTTCCTTTGAGCAAAGCACAAGATGTTTTGAAAAATGAAATTGTAGCTGTAATTGGTTATGGTGTACAAGGTCCTGGACAATCATTGAATTTGAAAGACAATGGAATTAACGTAATTGTTGGACAAAGACAACCATCCAAATCATGGGATAAGGCTGTCGCTGACGGCTTTGTTCCGGGAGAGACACTTTTCTCAATCGAAGAAGCTCTTGAAAGAGGAACTATCATTTGTAACCTACTTTCTGATGCTGCACAAATTGCATTGTGGCCAACAGTCAAAAAACACCTTACTCCAGGAAAATCATTGTATTTTTCTCACGGATTTGGAGTGACGTACAAAGAAAAAACAGGCATAATAGCTCCTGCTGATGTAGATGTATTTTTAGTGGCTCCTAAAGGGTCAGGTACTTCTTTGAGAAGACTTTTTGTTGAAGGAAAAGGATTGAACTCTTCTTTTGCTATTGATCAAGATGCTACAGGAAAAGCGAAAGATAAGGTAATTGCAATGGGTATTGCTGTTGGGTCAGGTTACTTATTCGAAACTACTTTCTACAAAGAAGTATCTTCTGATCTCACAGGAGAAAGAGGTACTTTGATGGGAGCTATCCAGGGATTGTTTCAGGCTCAATATGAAGTATTGAGAGCCAACGGACATACTCCATCTGAAGCTTTCAACGAAACAGTAGAAGAAGCAACTCAATCATTGTATCCATTGATCGCTGAAAACGGAATGGATTGGATGTATGCCAACTGTTCGACTACTGCTCAAAGAGGAGCTTTGGATTGGAAAGACGAATTCCATAAAGCTACCAAGCCAGTATTTGAAAAATTATACAAATCAGTAATCGACGGTAAAGAAGCCCAAAGATCTATTGATGTAAATTCTCAACCTGATTACAGAGAGAAATTAGAGGTTGAATTGAAGGAGTTGTATGACTCTGAAATGTGGCAAGCAGGTAGAACTGTAAGAGGATTAAGACCAGAAAACAAGTAGAATCGTTTTATATTGAATCAATAAACGTAGCAGGAATTAATTTTCCTGCTCGTTTTTTGATCTTGTGTGGTTACTAGTTCGAATATTGAGGGAATGTTAATCCCACACTGTTTTAGTAAAATTGGTGATATGGACTCAGCTTTATTTTTAGATAGGATAAAAAGAACCGTTCACGGATTTGATAAGGCTGCACAAGTAATCTTATTTGGTTCAAGAGCCAGAGGGGATGCAAAAGATGTTTCAGATTGGGATTTTCTCATACTTTTGAATGGAAGAGTGAATGAAGAGATCAAAGCAAACATCAGAAACAAGTTGTTGGAAACCGAAATTGAAAATGAGCAGGTAATAAGTACGATAATTTATTCAAAAGAAAACTGGCAAAATTTAAGTATCACGCCATTATTCAAGAATATTGATAAAGAAGGGATACTCGTATGAAGCACACTAGAGAAGAGTTGGTGAAATATCGCTTTGAGCGTGCTAAAGAGAGCCTTGAAGAAGCAATAATACTTGCAAATTCTAATCACTGGAATACCGTTTCAAACAGACTATATTATTCTTTGTTTTATGCAGTAAGTGCTCTTTTGATAAAGCATGAAACTCAAGGTACGACCCATAGCGGTGTAAAGGGGCAATTTCATAAAGAGTTTATTAAATCAGGTATTATAGATATTGAATATGGTAGACTATACAATAACCTGTTCAATAAAAGACAAGAAGGGGATTATGGGGACTTTCAAACCTTTGACAAAGAGACAATTGAGCCGTTAATTCTCGCTGTAAAGAAGTTTTTGGAAAACATAAAAAGTCA
>CAXBNB010000819.1:0-2202 GCA_963976505.1 uncultured Reichenbachiellaceae bacterium | reverse complement strand
ACATCCACCACATCAAACGATTCTTTTTTGACAGGCATCTGACTTAAACTCACCTTTCTATAGTCTAGTAGCTGATTGGTCAGCCTCAAGAGTCTTTCGGTATTGGATTGTATCAAAGAGGCATACTCCTGATTTTCAGCTGATAGTTGCCCTGAATTGAGCATATTTTCTACAGGAGCTTTGATCAATGTCAGTGGCGTTTTGATCTCGTGGGATACATTGGTAAAAAACTCCAACTTAATTTGTTGCAGCCTCTCCTCCTTTTCCCTTTCTATTTTCTCTCTGAACAGGTCGTTTTCCTGTTGTCTTTTGGTCTCTCTGTATTTTCTGACTCTATAGAAGGTAAAAGCCAAGAAAATAAAAAACAAGGAATAACTCCACCAGGTTCTCCACCAGGGAGGATTGATGGTGATCACCAATTTGGTAGGTTCACCCTCATTGTAGTGGTGTACAGGTTTTACACTAAAAAGGTAACGCCCAGGACTTAGGTTGGAATAGGTAATTCTTTGTTCGCCTACATTGGTCTGGTTCCATTGTTTGTCTATACCCGATAAATTGTAGGCATACTTAATGGGATCGTTGAGTGCATACGACAAGCCAGAAAAAGAGATAGAGATAATTTCATCGTCATAATCAAATACAATCTGATTTTCAGGCACATTTTTCTCTCCCGCAAATATTTCCGTAATCAATACTTTAGGTAAAGATTCATCTAGTAAAATACTATCGGGATGAAAACCGTAGAATCCATTGCGGCTGCCAAAGTACATGGTACCATCACTTCCTTTGGAGGAACCTTCTGTAAAGCTGTTACTGATCCTACCTTCGGTCATTCTGAAGTTGGTGAACTTATTTTTATCCGGTTCATAAGCGAATAGACCATTCTCAATGGTACCCAACCATAAGACACCATTTCGGTCAATTTGAATGCTTTCCACTTGCTTTGGTGACACTTCATTTTGTCCCGAACAATACCTCAAAATTCCACTATTGAGTTCTAAACTAAACAATCCATCGACCGTAGTGAGCCAAAGTATCCCAGAAGGACTCATTTCCAAATCAAGGATATTCAATAATGGAAGTTTTGAACCTCCTTTTGAAGCATAGTCATACGCTTTGCTTTCCTTCAATGACGGATTCCATGACACCAATCCATTGCTGTTGGTTCCCATCCATATGGTACCAGTGGTCACATCTTCAGCTAAAGCACGAATAACGAAGTTTTCAAACTTTATTTCAATGTGATTCGAATCAGGAAGCAAAAGGTTGAGTCCTTTGTCTGTTCCTACCCAGATCCGATCCTTGCTATCTACCAACATCGAACGAATGATATTGTTGCTCAATGAGTATTGTTGAGCACTGTTATGCATGTACCTGACAAACTTTGGTTTGTCCTTATATTTTTCTTCTTTGGCTAAAAAATTTAAACCACCACCATTGGTTCCCAACCAGAGGTTTTCTTTTGAATCTTCCTTGACAGGAAATACCCTAGTGAAACTAATACTCGAGCTGTCATTATCAATTGGAAAAAAACGTCTGTATTGTGGTTTGTCCTTGTTGAATTCAGCGGGTATAAGGTGATGCAGTCCCCCACCCCATGTGCCGATCCAAAGACTTCCATCTTTGGTGATTCCAGGATAACTTACATCCCTATTAGCCAGTGTGTTATCATTATATATATCCTGCACATAATATTTGAATATTTCTTTTTTCAACTGGATTTTAATCAATCCATTGTTTTGTGTGCCGATCCACAAAATCCCAGAGCTGTCAACAAAAAGAGTTCGGATATTGTAATCTGTCAGGCTGTTGAAAACATCCGCAGTTTTCGCATATTGCGAATGTCTCCCCGCTGTGTGATTGTTGATGATAGTGCGGTGCACCAATTCCGGTTGATAATGGAAGAGATTTACGCCACGGTCATTGGTGCTTACCCACACATTCCCGAGCTGATCAAGTGCAATGCCGGTCACTTGATTGCTGCTCAAAGTAGCAATATCTTCTTCCTGATGCCTGAAATTGGTCAGTTTCGAAGTGGAGTCCATCACAAAAAGGCCTTGGTTCCACACTCCCATCCAAGTATTGTGTGACTTGTTGTCATAGACTATGTGTTGAAAATTTTGACCTGTGGCTATGGCTTCACATTCGATGGAGTTTGAAGCGCTATCCACTAATGAGGATTTGATCCGGTAATGGACTTTT
>CAXBNB010000818.1:0-2216 GCA_963976505.1 uncultured Reichenbachiellaceae bacterium | reverse complement strand
CTTCTTTAATCTTTGTGCGTTTTTGCTTGCTCACATCTATAAATTTATAAATCTCTGTTCTCAAATAGAATATTCGAAAGCGCAAAAAAAGCACTTTTTAGACTCTTATTCAAAGCTTGGTGCAGTTATTCGATATTTACGCCTAATTGAGGCTATTCTTGTTGCTCTGGCCAGTGGGTCTCTATTCCCTGAGATCGAATTACGTCCTGAAAATCTTTAAGCCTTTCACTTTTTTCCCTTACTTGATAGGGGAAAACTTTTTTCTTTAATGCATAAGCAATCAGTTCGCCAACTGACTCTCCAATCACCCATTCGACCGGGTGCAAACGATAACATCCATTGGTGATGTGTGTTGTTCCAATATTTTTATTGGCCGGCAACAGGTTTTTCATGCGTTTGGGTAACAAAGCTCCCAAAGGAATCTGAAAAGGAATGGATGAAAAGTCTATATAGTTGTTTCCTTTACTACTCGGGTGCAAATCAATATGATAGGACCCGATTCCCACAGTATCGTAAAAATCTGTAGGGGAGTTGTCGCCTTTTTTTCCTGTCACCAACGCCCGATTTTCTTTTCCCACATGCTCCTCTAATATGGTGAAAATAGCCTTGATCCTCCTAGATTCTCTCACATACGGGTATTCTGCCATTCCATCGGGGGTTCCCATCACATCTTTTCTCAGGCGAATTCCCGGCCAACCTTTACCTCCATCAGGGCGTGGAGCCTCTGTTTGCAACCAGTATAAAAGCGATAGACTCAGTTGCTTGGATCGTTCGATATGTGTTTTAAATTCTTCAGCACTCACACCAATTAAATTGCCGAGGATATAGTCGTTTTGTGGCCAATTCACTATCGTAATGTCACCAGCGTAAAAGCCTTCTGAAAAATTCATTCGGTTGATGATTCGCCGGTAATTCCAAAGATTGAGCATTGGGGCAGTGCTTATTCCTTCAGGATTAAAACCCAAAGCTTTAATCTTAAGATCTTTTGGGCTGGAATAGTTGAGGTCAAGAAGTTTGCCCGACCAAGCAGGAGTCATTTCAGGACTAAAATTTCGCCAGAAATCATATTCTTTAGGCTTTTCAATGCGATGGTTTTCGCTCTTGATGTAATCCATCGCAAAACACATGGTAAACGCTTGATTGTTATCTGGGTCAGCTTTGTCCGGTGCATGCAACTCTCCCGTCTCCTGTTTAGATTCCGTGCCAGTGACAAATTCAGTGCCTGTGATTGGAAGTAGATCACCGAGTTCCGTTGCATCCACAAAATACGGTGCTTTTAGTAAAGTTTTATTGTTAGACTTTAAGTCAGTTGCCAGTAAGGAAGACACTTGATCATCATTTACCTCCGCATTTGTTATTTTATGCTCCAATAAGAGGGTTAGCCTTTTTGAAGTAATGTATGGGGTTAACATTTCATAGAGAACAGCCAGTGCTACACGTGGCTCGTGGCATAATCTTGACACTGAACCGTCACCCGGATTAAATAAGTCGTTGGCTTTGGCGGCTTCAGTCAATGGATAATTGCGCTGATAGTATTGTCTAATGGAAGTTCTGAATTTACGGTAGAGCTGAGATGATCCATGAGATTCTATCCAGCGGTGCTCGTCTGGAGGTACGCCTTGCTGGGTCAACTGACCGCCAATCCAGTCAGTTTCTTCTGTCAGGATTACATTTAGGTTGTTTCTAAGGGCTGACAATGCTGAAGCACAGCCACCTAACCCTCCACCCGCAATCACTACATCGGCATTGAGCACTTCGCTATTTTCCAGTCTTTCACTTTGGGCTTTCAACGATTTGTTGAAAGATGAAAAAGCATATAATGGAGCGGACGCAAGAACACTTCCGCCTCCAATCGTAAGTTCTAAAAATTTTTTTCTGTCCATAAGCTTTTGATAGCAAACTAATCTTTTGACCTAGTCAAATATAGCAGATTCAATTCTTATGCTTAACCAATCAATGATTTTGGTCTACTCTTCAAAGTTTAATAGGATTAAGTCCTTCCTTCTGCTTTCAGGAGATACCTTTAGTTCTATCAATTTTCCATCTTTCAATTTGCCCTCTACTGTAGTATTTTTTGGTGCATGAAGTTTGAAGTTTACGTCCCATGATGTCGGCCAAGAAGGAAACAACAAGATTTGGTCGTCAAAGCATTGCATCAACATTTCCTGTAATCCAATCATACCTGAACCACCCCAATTGTGGTCAGGTACCCAATC
>CAXBNB010000817.1:0-2219 GCA_963976505.1 uncultured Reichenbachiellaceae bacterium | reverse complement strand
GGCAAAAACTCGATTCAGATCTCTGTTCATAATGCTATAGGCGTAGAAAGTCTTAAAGAGTCTTTCAATATTACCTGTACAAACAAACGGTCTTCCAATACCTACGTCGTGTCCATTGGTATCTCCGACTACAGAGACAATAACTATGACCTCAACTACGCAGCAAAAGATGCCAATGATATAGCTGCAAAGTTTGGAACGAATGCGTCCAAAGTCTTTAAAATCACAGACGGTAATGCCGTCAAAGAAAAGGTTTTGGCGATTAAATCGGAGTTGCTGAAATCCAAAGTGGATGACCGGGTGATCCTGTTTGTAGCAGGTCATGGTTTATTGGATGATAACCTTGATTATTTTATTGGCATGCATGATGTGGATTTTGAAAATCCATCTGCCAGAGGACTGCCTTATGAAGAATTAGAAGGTTTGTTAGACGGTATCCCCGCGAGAAAGAAGCTGATGTTTATCGATGCGTGCCACTCAGGAGAAGTGGACAAAGACGATGCGGTGATTGCAGGATCAACTTCGC
This sequence comes from uncultured Reichenbachiellaceae bacterium, assembly GCA_963976505.1. Taxonomy (GTDB): domain Bacteria; phylum Bacteroidota; class Bacteroidia; order Cytophagales; family Cyclobacteriaceae; genus CAXBNB01. The sequence continues at coordinate 1,693 of CAXBNB010000817.1, read as the reverse complement.
CAAAGTTTCAAACTTTGGCGAAGTTAGACGCTGGTACTACGATTGCTTCACGTGGCTTTAAAACCATTGCTTCCAAGTCTGAGGGTCTAGGCTTACAAAATTCCTTTGAGTTGATGCAACAGCTTTTTGCTGATTTAAGAAAAGGAACAGGCGCTGTTGTCATTTCTTCTGCCTCAGGAGCGGAGTTTGCGTTGGAATCTGATGCATGGAAAAATGGAGTTTTTACCTATTCGGTTTTAGAAGGTCTCGAAAACAGGAAATGTGACGCTAACAAAGACGGAGCTGTACAGGTATCCGAACTCAAAAATTATGTCTTCGATCGGGTTTCTGCGCTCACCAACGGCAAACAGCATCCCACTAGTAGAAGGGAGAATTTGGAGTTTGATTTTGTGGTGTGGTGACTAAATATTTCAAAAAAAGCGCATGAAAAATCTTTCAGCAATACTAGGCTTTTCAATTCTCTGTTCATTTTCCTATGCACAGGACGACAGTCATGACTTCCCATATGAAATAGTGATTCAATCTGGACATAGTGGATTTTTAAATAGTGTTGCCGTGAGTCCAAACGGTAAATATTTGGCGACAGCAGGTTGGGACAAATTGGCCAAAATCTGGGAGATCTCTTCAGGAAGGGAAATCAGGACTTTTAATGGTCATACGCATTGGTTAAATCAGGTGATTTGGACAAATGATGGAAAAAGCATCGTTACTGCTTCATCTGATCAGAATATAGTTAGATCGAACATACTTGATGCCACGCAAGAATCGATGTTTAAAGGGCATACTAAATTCGTCAAAGCCATAGACCTATCTCCAAACAACGAGATACTTGCTAGTGGTGGTGGAGGCCATGAGTTGAAACTGTGGGATTTTAATTCAGGAAAATTGCTTTCGTCTCTGGCTGGGCACACTGGTGATGTGCTTACAATTGATTTTAGTTCTGACGGAAAGCAGATCGTATCGGGAAGCGGGGACAAGACTGTAAAGGTTTGGGATGTTCAAAGTCGAAAACTTATTAAGAGCATTGAAGTTGGTGTATGGGTCAAAGAAGTTGGCTTTAGCCCGGACGGAAATACTATCGTGGCTAGTAGTCGTAATGGAGCTACTTTGTATGAAACAGTTTCAGGAGATTCTATAAGATCATTTTCTGGAGTTAATGGTGATGTCAAAGTTGCGCATATTAGCCCCTCTGGAAAATACCTACTTACCGCCGGACAAAAGGATAAGTTTGCAACGATTTGGGAAACACAAACAGGTAAATTGCTGCGTACACTAGAGGGGCACACGGATTGGGTGATGTCCGCTTGTTTTACACCTGATGAAAAGTACATCGTCACGGGGAGTAGAGATACAGATGCTATTTTGTGGGAGACTATCACCGGTCGAATAGTACATAGATTTTCGAGTAAATCATCAAATGTTAGTTCTGTTAGATTCAATAAGAATGGTGAAAAACTAATAGTAGGCTTAGGTCAAAACGCCCCAGCTGTATTGTGGGATTTAGCTAGAGGAAGGCCAACAACAGTTTTGAATGGACACGAAAAGGCCATTACGCAGGTGGACATAAATCCGATATCCGGAGAATATATCACCGCTAGTCTTGATGGATCGGCCAAAATCTGGGATGCTCAACAAAATAAGATCCGATTGACGCTGGATGGACATGAGAAAGGAATTTTGGATATGGATATTG
>CAXBNB010000816.1:0-2221 GCA_963976505.1 uncultured Reichenbachiellaceae bacterium | reverse complement strand
ATGGTTTGTCTGAGAATAGGGGTTTTGTTTTAGACCAAACTGCTTTAAATAGCTCTGAATTGCGGTATTTATTCAGTTTTTCTTCACTTTGCCAGTGGCTGTAGGTGGTGTAAACACAAGCGGCATGAACGTCTTTTAAAAGTTCGAGATGGATGCACCCATCAAAATCCCGAATCTTATCTTTACTTTCATTGAAAATGGTCAGGAAGTCTTCCTCTTTATTTTCGTCAAAGGTCATTCTCACTACTCTGATGATCATGGCTTTTCAATCAAAAAGTCTATAAATACCTGGTCATCTACTTTCAACCCCAACAAACGGGAGCCATTGCCTTGGTTGATGCCTACTTCCAGTTTTCCTCTGGTATTAAAATAAACGAAGCATTCTCCGGCGGCAACTTCATAAGCAGTGTTGTTTAGTTTTCTGAGTTTTTCTTTTCTAAAGCTAATCTCATATTCAACATCGCCATTGATCTTCATTATATTATCAAAATCCACCTTGGTGATATTGGTGATCAGGTTGCCATAATGATCTATCCTTATGATATTTCCGGCTATTTGTTTTTTTGTGGCTTTGGCAATAGAGGGCGTTCTTCTCGTGATTTCATCCAGTGCGACTCCCATGTCATATATGCGTTTGCCACTTGCCAGACCAGCAGCAGCTGGAGCAAATATTTCTTTGGCAGGAAAGCTGGATTTTTTAGGGTTGATGCTGTTGATATCTACAATAGTTTTTGATATCTGGTTGCTGATCAAACTCATGATCCCATTGTCATAGCCTACAAAATAATGGTCTTCGAGCATCATGGCGATCATTTTTGCATCAGTTATTCCTGATTCGGAAACGGCCACTAGGTGGATGGTGCCTTTGGGGAAATCCCTAAAGACTTCTCCTAACACATAAGACGCATGGCCAATGTCGCATACCTTTATGTGATGAGAAACATCCACAATGTTGATGTTTGGGTTGACTCCAATAATAGCAGCTTTCACTGCTGCCACATAGTGATCAGCGTTTCCAAAATCCGAAATAAAAGTTACGATCGCCATAGAGCCAATTGGAAATTATTGTTTATTTTGTATTATTGTTGTAGCCATTTTTGCATTTAGAGGAATAAAATAAATGAATCCCTGAGAGAATTTGTCATCCCCTGTGTATTGTTGCAAAAATATAAATTTTTATAGGACAAAAGATATTAGAATCACTAAATAGAAAATACATTTGGTAGAAAAAATCATAACACTCGAAAACATCCCATTGATTGAATTTTTGGGTGTGGAAAATAAAAACATCAATGAAATTGCTTCTGCTTTTCCAAAGAGTAAAATAATATCAAGAGGAAATGAAATAAGGATCCAAGGATCTTCTCCTGAGATCATTAAGATCAATGAAATTATGACCTCATTGATCAACCACTACAATAAATATGGCAAGTTGACAGAGGAAAACATCGCTTCTTATATCAAAATGGATAAAGAAGATGTGTTGGAAGGGAACGATCAAGTGTTGCTGTATGGTACCAAAGGATTTAAAATTTGTCCCAAAGGTGCAAATCAGAAAAAACTGGTTGAAGCATCGAATAAAAATGATTTGGTTTTTGCAATTGGTCCTGCAGGAACAGGGAAAACCTATATTTCGGTTGCCCTAGCAGTAAAGGCTTTGAAAGAACGAGAAGTCAAGAAAATCATCATTACCCGTCCGGCAGTAGAAGCTGGTGAAAACCTTGGGTTCTTACCTGGAGACCTTAAGGAAAAGATCGATCCGTACCTGCGTCCGATCTACGATGCTTTGGATGATATGATACCTTCTGAAAAACTTAAATATTATAAGGAAAAGGGGGTGATTGAGATCGCTCCATTGGCTTATATGAGGGGGCGTACCCTGAAAGAAGCCTTCATATTACTGGATGAAGCACAGAATACCACACCCATGCAGATCAAAATGTTTTTGACTAGAATGGGGCCAAAATCTAAAATGATTATTAATGGAGATACCACTCAAATCGACCTACCCAATAGGCAAAAGTCAGGTTTGTTAGAAACTTTGGAAGTGTTGAAGGGTGTGGAAGGGATTGGGTTTATCAAACTAAGTGGAAAGGATGTGATTCGCCATAAATTGGTAAGGCATATCATTTCGGCTTACGAGAAATTCGAAAACAAGTAGCTTTTGCTCATCTAGGGCAAACACATTTAAATACGAAACCTATTTACCGCATCAGTTGCG
>CAXBNB010000815.1:0-2222 GCA_963976505.1 uncultured Reichenbachiellaceae bacterium | reverse complement strand
TCAGCCACTGCCCACTTACTGGAACTTCCCTCGGATGGGAAAGGGAGTACAACGGGAAAAGCACGACTTTTGGTGTATCTGGCCTTTTGTTCAATTCGAATCTAATGCCTTATGATAGGACTACCAACAGTACATGGATTCAAATAGGAGAATCGTGCGTAAATGGTGATTTAATCGGGACTCAGTCCATAAACTTTCAAGTAGTGGAAACCAATTGGAAAACTTGGAAGAATATGTACCCTGAGTCCAAAGTAATGTCTCTAAATACTGGCTACTCAAGAAATTACGACCAATATCCTTATGACGACTACCGAACTGAGCCTGGACTAATTTTTTCTGTGTCTGAAAACGATACAAGACGCTCACAAAAAGAAAGGGTTCATGGTGTCATTGTAAATGGCAGAGCAAAACTTTATGTATTCGATAGTTTTATAAATAGAACAATTATTTCAGATTCTTTCAATGGTGAAAACTTCACAGTTATAGGCAGTATAGAAAAAAACATAATCCTTTCTTTCAAAGAGAAGATCATCAATTCCAATATTCTCACTTTTACCGTGATTAACAATTTCAATTCAAATATTTTGTTGAAAGATCAATTAGGGAATGAATGGGACCTCTTTGGTAATGCTATTTCTGGCCCTAATTTGGGAGAAAAATTAGATGCCACCAATTCTTTCATGGGCATGTTCTTTTCATGGGCACCATTTTACAGCAACCCTGAAATTTTTGGTTATTAATTCTACAATAAAATTGAATCAATTATACTGCAGCTAAATTAATTTCCACCTGCTATTATCAAATTCCTCTCAAAAATATTATGCTGGCCCTTGTTTGAGCAACATTAATTTCATTATTAAAATTCTGATCTTAAAAGGCTAATTACTAAGGTGTTAAGTATTAGATTAGAAATCTAATTAAATTTTACATTAATGAGTTTCGTTGTAAAAAGTGCACAAGGTTTCATAAACATTATCTTGAGTAACTTAAAAAGTTTTACTTCTTCCACTCTTCCGGATTCTCCCTCCATTCACCAAGTGATTTTAGATCGGCATCATTGACGTAACCCATTTCTACCGCTGGTTTGAGCATTGCTGTATAGTCGCTTAATGTAAAAAAATCCAAGTTTTCATTTTTAAAATTAGCAGTTGCATGCGGGAATCCATAAGTAAAAATAGATCCGAGACCCAGTACTTCTATTCCCGCTTCTCTCAAAGCCAATGCGGCTTTTATTGAACTCCCACCAGTTGAAATCAAATCCTCTATCACCACCACTTTTTGACCTTTCCTTACTTCCCCTTCAATCATATTGGTCATACCATGTCCCTTGGCCTTAGAACGCACATAAATAAAAGGCAATTCCATAGCGTCAGCAATCAAAGCCCCTTGCGGAATACCAGCAGTAGCTACACCAGCAATGGCTTCTACATCAGGATATCTTTTTTCTATTTCTTCTTTGAACGCATTTTTAATTGCAGTCCTCAATTCAGGATAAGACAAGGTCATTCGATTGTCGCAATAAATTGGAGAATTCCAACCAGAACTCCATGTAAATGGGTCATTCGGTCTTAATTTGATCGCTTCAATTTTCAACAATTCTGTGGCTATGTAATTTTTGATACTCATCCTGTGCTATTTAATAAATTTACGAATACAAAATTAGTAATATTTTCTACTCTTTGACAGAGAATTATTCTATACATTAGCCTCGTATTAATGTGAGCATTGGCTCTATTGATATAAGTAATTGATAGCCAACAACAATAGATAAAGTAGATAGTAAAAGGAAAAAGTGTTAGACCATTTAAGTTTACCCTACTTCCTGTAATTGTTTATGTATGAGGATATATATTAATGACATCCCGGTAAAAATTACCGATAAAAAACATACCAAAAAGCCTTATAATGTTGAGATCACTCGTGAAGAGGAGAAAATTTCACTGAATAAGTTAAAGGGCAGGGTATTAATTCGCAACAAAGACAAAGAGGCCATAGATGATCTTTTGAAGATTATGACTCAAAAGCGTCACGACAAAATCAAAAAGATTCTTATTCAGGTAAAAGACAAGGAAAAAAGTGTTGAATACCTAAAATCCAAATTTGATATTGTAGAAGCAGGTGGAGGTATCGTTCAAAATGGGGATAAAATTCTGATGATTTTCAGAAAAGGAAAATGGGACCTGCCCAAAGGGAAACTGGAACAAAACGAAACTAAAAAAGAA
>CAXBNB010000814.1:0-2247 GCA_963976505.1 uncultured Reichenbachiellaceae bacterium | reverse complement strand
ATAAGCACCAAAACCTTCCCATACACTGTTGCCCCTATCACCTTTGATTACACCGGAGAGTTCCTTGTTGGCGAGCTGATGCGCTTCATCAAACTTGCCCTCATTCAACAACCGCCTTACTTCGGGTAAATACTTATGAGCTCCTTCCCTGTTTCCTCCATTGTACTCCTTCCATTCTCCTTTGCCCCCTGACCACAGCGTCTCTTCATTAAATTGGATATGCTCCTCTTCTACACCGCCAAAAAACATGGCACCCATATAGCCATTACCAATTGGCAGGGCTTCTGTCATCCACGAAATGGCTGGCTGGTTGTACCAGATTTTGTCAATGTCTTCTAGCTCTGCTGTTTTCTTTTCTTGTTGTTCTCCACAAGAAAAAAGGACAAAAGCCAAACAAAACAACAAAATGGATCTATTTAATATCATAATTTTAAATCGTTTAGTCTTTAAATCCCAACTGGTATAACTATTAACCATACGGATATTGTTAATGATTTTAAAGATTCCTGTTCATCGTCAACAACCCACCCCTCACCCCTCCAAGGACAGGGCAAACGCATTTAAAAAACAAAACCTCCTTACCGCACTTGTTGCGGTATCTGTTAGAGTTACAGTCAACACTGACAGACCCCAGAACAACTTGCCTGACGGCAGTCAGGAGTCTGGGAATAGTAGGATTTTTAAATGCTTTTCCCTATTCCCAAGGAGTGGGATTTGATTCTACAAGGGAATAAACTTATCACACACAAGGATTTTCGGATTCAAATCAACCATTATAGATTGTAAAAATCAACTGCATTTTGCCCCATGACTTTTACTCTTTCTTCAGCTGTGAATTGTCCTATATAATGTTCCACAATGTTTAATCCTCGCTGGTATTCGGCAGCTACCAAACAAACCGGCCAATCTGAACCGAACATGATTCTATCCGTTCCGAATGCTTCAAAAACAACATCCAGGTATGGTGTAAAATCCTCTTCTTTCCAGTTGTTCCAATCGGCCTCAGTAACCATCCCTGATACCTTGCAAAGTACATTGCTATGTTGGGCCAGTTCTTTGATTCCCTCTTCCCAACCCTTGATTTTCTTGTCTTTGATATAAGGCTTGGCGATATGGTCCAACACAAATGGCTGATCTGGAAACTTCTGAGCCAACTCTATTGAGGCTTTCAATTGTGTAGGATAAACAAGAATGTCATAGACTTGTCCAAATTGGCTCAACTTACTGATCCCATGCTGAAAATCCTTTCGCAGCATAAAATCGTCTGGCTCTTCCTGTACAATATGCCTGATCCCTTTTAGCCATTTGTTGTTAGAGAAATTCGCCAAGCGGTCTTCCACATTGTCTGCCATTAAATCAACCCATCCTACAACTCCTTTGATAAAGTCATTCTTTTCAGCAAAACCAAGCAAAAACTCAGTTTCAGCTTCTGACTGATCGGCTTGCACAGAAACACAACCGTCAATATGAGAGGATCCTAAAACCAGAGCTAAATCCTCCGGTAGGAAACTCCTTCGGATGACTTTCATGTCTTCATTTATCCAGGCATATTTCACCGGATCATACTTCCAAAAATGTTGGTGGCTATCAATTCTCATATTTGTATGTTTAACGTTAAATAGTTTTCAATTTTATTATTCCAAGTTTTCTCCTTTGCATCCTTCGGTAACAAATACCGGGTTGCAACGGGCAATGGCGCCACCCGGCAATTGAATTTGATATCCTGTACCAAAGCTTTTGTCTTCCAAATAATAGTCTGTGGTGATGAAATGCGCTCCCGAACTTAGGGCTGCTTTAAATTTGGTATAATCACCATTTCTGGCTTCTTCTGTATCTGAATCTGCCCTTGTCCTCACCATATAGCCTGCTTTGACCAGCTTTTGAATGGAATCCTGATCTGCGATTGGATTATTCATGATCATAAACCCAGCTTCTGGTGTTCCAGGGTCAGCCCGTACAAACATCAGTCTGTCTTTTAGTGAAGGATGTCCTTTCATATAATCTTCCATCTTTTGCCCTCTTTCGTCGAGCACAAGAATCAGCTTACCTCTTACTTCATCAAGTTCTGGCCAGTTCATTAATTGGACTGCCTCATCCAAAGTCTCATAGTCGCCACGTACATCATCCGGCGTTACTATTCTCTCTTTGGGAAAAACCGTTAATATTTCATTGTCTAAAGCATCGAAAGCTTCAGGTGTATAAGGTAAAATTTTGGCAAAGCCTGGTCGATCAATTTGCCCCGATTTG
>CAXBNB010000813.1:0-2258 GCA_963976505.1 uncultured Reichenbachiellaceae bacterium | reverse complement strand
CAAGAACATTGGACTGGTTACTAGGGTCCGTGTCGAAAACTATCACAGGAGGCTTCTGAAAGCCTAGTTTTTGATTGAAATGATCATACATTCCATCTAAATGAGATTGCAAATCGGTTAAATCAAGACCCGCATTGTTTATTATTTGACAAGACATACTATAATTAGTTCCTATTATTGGTTTTAGACAAGGAAAATAAGGGTATAAACTCATACTCTACTGCCCCAAAAGGCAATATTTTGGCCATAAGTACTATGTTTTGGAGCCTAGTCTCCTCTATTATCTCCACAAGGAGCCCCTCTTTGTCCTCAAATGTCTCTGCAGTAAGGTCAAATTGCCATGTTTTCCATGATACTAGGTCACCTGGCTTGAACTTGTTGGCTTTTGACGACCCTAAAGCTCTATTTTTCATGTTTTTAAACGTTTTCTTGTCGTTTTGGTCGTCTTTTTCGGACATTTCAGTACTTTTCTTCGAAATCTGGTCCAACTTCAATCATTTCTGGTGTATTTATAGCCATTGGCTCTTCTTGAGACACCATTTCGCCATTAACTTGATCATATGCACCTTCTTCCATGCCATATTCGACATAATGCTTGACTGTTTTGATGTAATCAGCTGCTTTTGTGAGCTTTGCTTGTACCCAAGCCTCTAATTGCGTATCATCCATGAGCATTTGGTCTAATTCTGCCGCATATTCTGCAATTTGAGACAATTGTCTCTTAGCCATCTCGCCTTCTTGGTCCAAATAGTCCATGGCCATCCCACTGCTAGCCATTACTGGAGCATTCATAGCCTGATTGCACTCTTCTTTGATGATTCTGAGTAATTTTTCTTTAGAAATTTTCATTTTTGTCTCCTTTTCATATAAATAAGGCTTAAAAGTGTGACAATTGCCCAATTTGGATCAAACACTGCACCAATAGCCAACATAAATAGCACGAATAACCCTGTTTTGATGTAAGCAGTCATTGTTTCTTCTTCATTTAGCATCACTCACCACCTCCGCCACCGTCGCCACCGCCATCTCCGTCATCATGATCACCGCCACCAATGGAATATCCACCATATGGCCAATAAGCACCGCTTCTTTTGCGACTTTTCCTCTTCTTCTTACGTTTCTTACGCTTTTTCTTCTCATCAAGGTCGGAAATGATAGAAATTTTTATTTTTTTTTGATTCTACTGGAAATTCTGTGTTGCGTGTCTTTGGAGTGTGGTTGGTATGATTCAAGCAGTTCTTGCTGTGATTCCAGCATTCTCATGACGTTCACTAGGTTCTGTGTGGCATTTCCTTTAATTTTTTGCATTACTTCATCGTAATCGCCGCAGAAATAGTCTGAAACTTCCCACTGTAGGTTGATTATACCTTCTAATTCATCCGATGAGTGGTCAATTCGACCAAAAAAGTAAAATGAATCCTTCGTTATGCTTTTCCATGTGGTCTCAAGCATGTCCAAGAACTGAACTTCCTCTACTTCGACTCCCAATTCTTCTTTAATTTCTCTAAAAAAAGCAAATGGTGCCTCTTCACCCTCTTGTATGTGACCACCCGGTGCGTCCCACTCTTCTGAATCAGACCGTTGAGCAATGATGAACTTGAAATCTGAAGTAACTACGACACCTTTTGAGATAGCATCGATGTCTTTCAATAACTCTTCAGGGTCTTTTGACAAAATCTTGAAGTCTTTGTGTAGATTCTTGTATGCTTCAATGGCTTCGCGCTCTTCTGGGTCATCGTCATAGTGTAATGTAGAGCCCAATTCATATAATCTTTGTGCTTTTGGCTCGCCATTGGTAAAGAACACACCATCAACATCGATCTTTAGCTGCTTTAGTAACGATTTTACCGAAGTTTCACCTGATTCTAAGTCATTTTGCCGAGATGTAACAATAAAAACCGTCTTACCTGCTTTTTTAAACGATTTAATTCGCTTGATTATTTCTTTATTGACCCCACCGAACTGATAATGCTCTTGCCCGTCAGCGGTTTTGTTAACAAATGACTTAACAATGGTGTTGTCAAAGTCAAAAGTGACCACATCGCCATTGCGATTGTCCTTCAGCTTACCCATAACTTCAAATAAATTTTTCATTGATACCCCCTAGGTACATTATACACTATTTTTGAAGGTTTCGCAGCATTTTCTTGCGAAATCGTTGAATTTCTTGCAGTTTTTTGTCCGAATCTTCCTGTTTGTCTTCATTTTCTCTTTTTACATTCGGAAGACCTTGGGCATCAGACCGTTCGAGGTATCCT
>CAXBNB010000812.1:0-2260 GCA_963976505.1 uncultured Reichenbachiellaceae bacterium | reverse complement strand
TAGGCATAGGAGCAGATGCCAATGACGCAAAATCATTTTTTAAATACTTAAAATGAGCCGCCATAGCTATCATTGCTGCATTATCAGTACAATATTCAAATTTTGGAATGTACACATTCCATCCTTGCCTATCTCCTTCTGAAATCAATGCTTGTCTCAAACCGGAATTAGCCGACACCCCTCCTGCAATAGCAATTTCATTAATACCTTCTCTTTTGGCAGCTTTGATCAATTTCTCCATCAACATAGAAACAAGGCTCTTCTGAATACTAGCACAAAGATCACTCATGTTTTCTTCTATAAAGTTTTCATCCTTCCTCATTTCTTTTTGTAAAAAGTAAAGTATGGAAGTCTTAATACCACTAAATGAATAGTCTAACTCTGGCATAGAAGTTTCTGCAAATTGAAATTTATTTGGGTCTCCTTCTTTCGAATACTTGTCTATCAATGGGCCTCCAGGGTAGTTCAACCCTAAAAGTTTTGCTGCTTTGTCAAATGCCTCACCGACAGCATCATCTTTGGTCTCACCAATTATCCGCATATCCAGGTTTTCATCAACCCTCACCAACTGTGTATGCCCACCACTTACCGTTAAACACAGCATTGGAAAAGCCGGTTTTGGATCTTCTATAAAATGTGCTAAAATATGAGCTTGCATGTGATTGACAGCAATTAATGGAATATCCATTCCCAAACACAACGACTTTGCGAAAGACGAACCCACCAACAACGCGCCCAATAAACCGGGCCCTTGAGTATGTGCAACAGCATTTAATTCACTCATCTTAATCCCTGCCTCTACCATTGCCTGATCCACCACTGGCACTATCTGTTGTTGATGAGCCCTTGAAGCGAGCTCAGGAACTACTCCACCATACTTTTCATGTACCTTTTGGGTCGCTATTATATTGGATAGAACCACCCCATTTTGCATTACAGATGCAGAGGTTTCATCACATGAAGACTCTATTGCTAAAATATTGATGTCCATATTCGAAAAATTGAGACAAAAATACGTTACGATATCATAGTAGGCATCAGGAATAAAGAAATTTTAAAACTGGAATATAGAAAAATACCCAAATGAAAAGGAATAATAGAAATACTGGTAACTGATATTAAGACTGTTGGAAAAAGAAATTCTAAACTTTACAATTTAGTTTTGCATTATTAATGGAAGTAGCTGAAAACAAGAACAATTTAAAATGGAAATTGAAGCAAGTGTTGCTTTATGTTCCCGTTTTTATATTGATCCTTTTTGCACTGATAGTCACCATTATACAAATTCCTATTGTACAAACTAAAATACTCAACTCACTAAGTAAGTTAGTTTCATCAAAAACAGACTACCATATTGAGATAGGTCATGTCAATTTATCTTGGTATGACAACATACTTTTTGAAGATTTAAAAATCTATGACAATCAGGACAGCATACTTTTAACCACGCACAACATATCAGCCAACATAGGACTTTATAATTTGGTGGTGAACAAAAAAGTAATCTTTGATGCAATAGAATTAAAGAAGCCTACTGTTCACCTCATAAAGAAAACGGACAGTACTGCAATAAATATCACTGAATTCTTGATTCAACTAAAAGGAGATCAAACCAACAAAAACAATCAATCCTCTCCTATTATTATCAAGTTGATCAATATTTACGATGGTATATTTACATACAATGACCTAACTAAACCCCTATTAGAAAAAGGGAAAGATTACTCCCATTTCGGTTATAAAAGTATTTTCGCAACTGCCAGTCATTTTACTCAAAAAGCGGACTCAATCGATTTTGACCTTATTTCCATGAAGGGCATAGATATGCGTGAGCAGCTAAATGTAAAAAGTTTAAGTGGTCTTTTTAGCTATTGCAATCAATCAATCACCTTTTCAAAGCTAGATCTAAACACAGACAACAGCCAGATACGAGATTCACTTCGCTTAAACTACTCATCCTCTGCGGCATTGAGTTCATTTGTGGATAGTGTTAGCTTTTTCGTGAACCTTGACAGCTCATTTATTAGTTCAGATGACATTGCCCTCTTTGCACCCAGTATTGACCATATCAATCAGACTTATGAATTATCAGGTGAAATAAAAGGTACGGTTGGAGACCTCAGAACGAAAAATATTCATTTGAAATTTGGCAAAAACACAGAAATTAAAGGTGACCTAAATTTTTTCGGATTGCCCAAAATAGAAGAGACATTCATTGATATAAATCTAGGAAGAGCCACATTAACACCGGATGATTTCC
>CAXBNB010000811.1:0-2265 GCA_963976505.1 uncultured Reichenbachiellaceae bacterium | reverse complement strand
TTAGAAGGCAGTTGCTCTATCCAGTTGAGCTAGCGGACCTGGATATTATCACTAAAAAAAAGACCATCATTTTGGTCCGATAATGCGGAGAGAGGGGGATTCGAACCCCCGGTACGATTTCTCGTACGCATGTTTAGCAAACATGTGGTTTCAGCCACTCACCCACCTCTCCGGGGCGCCTGTTTGAAAAGGAGTGCAAATATAGTTTAACACTTTCCATTTTAGCAACACCAGTTCTAAAATAAATTGAGATTTCCTTCAATTTTTTAATCTGATAGAAGTTGAACAGATTAAGTGCACGAAAAAGAAGGGAAAAGATTGATCTAGCGACAACTCTTCTTGGTTGTTATAAAATTTCCAGCACACTTTCAGGTGGTCTGCCTATAGCAGCTTTGCCATTCTTAATGACAATCGGTCTTTCAATCAAAATCGGATTTTCCAACATTACAGTTATCCATTCGTCATCGGACAGGTTTTTTCCTTTGTAATTTTCTTTGAATATTTTTTCACCTTTTCTTATAAGCTGCAATGGAGAAATTCCCAGCATTTTTATGATAGCGACCAATTGTTCTTTGGAAGGTGTGCTTTTCAGGTATTCCACGATTTCTATTGGCTCGCTTTTCTCTTCTAGAATTTTAAGTGTGTCTCTGCTTTTACCGCATCTTGGGTTGTGATAAATTTCAGTCATAATTTGTTAATAATCTATAGTTGTTAAAAGTTACAGCCGTTTCAAATAAGTCTCCATAGCCTCATCCAACATTGAATTGAGGTCTTTTTTTAGTTCAATAAGTTCCGAAATCTTCAATCCTGTTTTTTTAAAAAAAGAGTTGAATTTAACAAAATCACGAACGCTATCTACAAAGTCAAGGTAATGAATGTTATAGAAACCACTCAGTGGCAAAAGTATTACATACGATGAAATCATAAATATATCTTTTGACACAAAAACATAAAATGCATAAATGTAAGCAGCGTAGAAAATTGGAAAAATTAAAATCCCAACTGTTAGCATTATTGGAGCATGGTATTCCAGTTCAGCAGTGATTTTTCGAGCTGTCCAGTAAGGTATTTTGTATGGTAGATAATTATGAATAACACCAAAAAAGAAAACCGGAAACCCCAAAACGAGATAAAGAAATCCAAAAAAGGAAAAAATGATTTTTTTTGAAACAGTGAGTATTTCATTCTGACCAGTGCCTGACAAACGCACTTCTTCTAATATTTGAATGTACTTATCTACTTGACTCTTTATCCGAAAAAAAGATTTCTCATTGCTTATTTTGAAATATTCAATGGCTTTAATCATCTCCTTTGTCAACTGAAACTCTTCTGACGCACCCGTTTTTAGCAGCAGCCTGTTTTTGTAAACTCTTTTAATCTTAATAAAAAGATCTTCCTGTTCCTCATCTTCGGTAGTAATTACATTTTCATCCAACACCATTCTTATTCTTTCGGTGAGTTTCTGAACGGCTCTGATTTTATCTTGCTCATAGATTTCCTGAAAATCGGATACCTCAAAAGCCTGATCAACATTGATATGGATTTTACTCCTAAATCGGGATGGATTGGAATAATAAAGTCCTATGGGCAATATTTTCAAACCCAATTTAAATCCATTTTGCTCTTCGGTAGTTAGGGCAATTCGAGCTGTTCCAGTCTTTATTTTTCTGAGCTTCAACTCATGATAACTAGAGCCTTCAGGAAAAATCATCAAAGCATTGCCATCAGTCAGGTATTCGGTACAAGCACTAAAGGTATTTTCGTTATCAATCGGCTCATTGCTTTCGACATCTTTCTGGCGATAAACGGGTATTACGTTGAAATACCTAAATACTGCATTCACTATCTTATTTACAAAAATGGATGCATTCCCAAGAAACCCCACCTGCTGCCTGAACAGAGATGCCACAATCAATGGATCCATAAAGGTATTGGGATGATTGACTACAATGATCAACGGCCCTTGATTTGGCAATTCCTTTTTTTTATTGACAATTATTTTTGAAAAGAAAATCCAAAGAGCAAGCTTAACGATTTGCTTAAGTGCTTTATAAATCATTCCTTGTTTTTAATCAATTTCACTGTTGACAAGATCAACAATCCTACAATGAAAAACAAAGTCATAAAAAGAATGGAGTTCCTCATACTGCCAGTAATGTGCTCTATTATACCAAAAGATGCCGTTCCTAATACGATGGCCAACTTATCGGTCACATCATAAAAACTAAAGTAGGAAGCTGAATCTGTTGTGCTCTCCGGAATCAA
>CAXBNB010000810.1:0-2273 GCA_963976505.1 uncultured Reichenbachiellaceae bacterium | reverse complement strand
CGTTGTAGCCAGCCCCTTTTTATCACCTGTTGCCTCATATAGCTTTTTAGCAAATAAAAACTTATGCAATGCAGAGTCATATTTGGCCTGCCAAGTAAAGCTCCTGCCAATATCCATAGAAAGAGAAGCTTTTTGATTGGTAATTTCCTTCCCTGGCTGGATATATGAATATAAATCTCCTGAACGTTTGAAATAATGAGCTGCCTTATCAAATTGATTGTTGTACATTTCACCTAAGCCAAGCAGCTGCAATGTTTTAGCCCTGACATCAAGAGGAACCTCTAAACTATCTGCCAATAAAATCTTATTCAGAAGTTCAGCACTTTTCTGTGGATCGGTATCCCGAATTTGTTCGGCTTGTTTTAGTTTTTGCTTGTACGTTTGTCCAAATGAAAATTCGACCAAACAAAACATCAAACATGAAACACAAATAATAATTTTGCTCATATTTAAAGATGACTATTTATTCAGCTTTATTATTTATCAAAAATAAACAATTGTATTCATTGTGAATTTTATTGCATTTAAAGCAGCTTTCCATTTTAGAAATTGATCCTATCAGTTCTAAGATAAAATAATAAAGTCCGTAAGTAGTTATCTTTGTACAAAGACAAACAAATGAAAAAACAAATCATATATATAACACTAACCATTTTCCTTCTAGGATTTGGATTGGAATCATGTCGTTCAAGTCGTTTTAAAGAAAGAAAACCAAGAACTTTGAAACAAGGAAAACCAATCCCTTGCCCTATTAAAGATTGTTAACCCAGCAAATTGAATACATGAAAAAAATAATAATTGTCATTGATGGATATTCTGCTTGTGGTAAAAGTACTACTGCTAAAGTGGTCGCCTCATTTCTCAACTACGCCTACATTGATACTGGAGCTATGTATAGGGCTGTTACTTTGTATTTTCTCGACCACTACATAGATATTACAAATCCCAAAAGTGTAGCCAATGCTTTATCAAAGATTGACATTACTTTTCATCTCAATCCAAAAAACAATCAGAATGAAACATTTTTGAATGGATTGAATGTAGAAAGTGAGATCAGAGAAATGAGAGTGGCAGAAAAGGTAAGTGAAGTAAGTACTCTCAAGGATGTCAGGACAGCCATGGTAGCTCAACAGCAAAAACTAGGCAAGAGTAAAGGAGTGGTAATGGATGGAAGGGATATTGGCACAGTTGTATTTCCAACTGCTGACTTAAAAATATTTATGACTGCTGACTTTGACATAAGAGCTGAAAGAAGACAAAAAGAGCTACTCGAAAAAGGAGAATTGGGGGATATCGTCCACAACGGTATGGAGGTAGAAAGACTGGAAGCCAAAGGTCTGAAAATTATTTCAAGAGAAGAATTAGAAGAAATTCATGACGCAAAAGTGTTGATCCGTGCCCATGGCGAACCACCGGAAACATACAAATTGGCGCTTCAAAACAACATTGAATTGATTGATGCTTCTTGCCCGGTAGTATTGAAGCTTCAAAACAGGGTGAAGAATTCTTACGATCAAATGGAAATCCGCAACGGTCAGATCGTAATATATGGTAAGCCAGGGCATGCTGAAGTAATTGGGCTCACAGGCCAAACCAAAGAAAATGCCATCATAGTGATGGAAGATGAAGATTTGAATCAAATTGATTTTTCAAGGCCTGTTACTTTATACAGTCAAACCACGAAAAGCACCAAAGGATTCTACCGTATCAAATCAATAATGAAATCAAAAGGATAAAAGAAACCAAAGGCGAACTTGAAATATTGGACTTCAAAGCCAATGATAGCATTTGCCGTCAAGTTTCCAACAGAGAACCAAGCATGGAAAAATTCTCAACCAAACACGATGTAGTGTTATTTGTAAGCGGTAAAAAAAGTTCAAATGGCAAAGCCCTTTATGGCGTATGCCAAAAAAATAACGAACGCAGTTATTTTATCGAAAGTGAAAAAGAAATCGAACTTTCGTGGATCAATCCTACAGATAGCATTGGTATTTGTGGCGCAACATCCACCCCCATGTGGCTTATGGAACAAGTAAAGAGTTATGTAGAAAATGCATTCCTTGTAAAAGCCTGAAAAAAAATCAATTGCTTAAATCTCTTGCTTAAGACAATTCTTCCTTTCAAAAACTGACACCCATTCTCAACAATTCTGTTTTTTTGTGTCAATATGTCATAATTCAATGAATGGCAAAATAATTGACATATAGCATTGCTAAATAAAAACGCGCAATACAACATGGCAAAAGCGAAAATCGACGAACAAGAAAATAATA
>CAXBNB010000809.1:0-2274 GCA_963976505.1 uncultured Reichenbachiellaceae bacterium | reverse complement strand
ATCGAAGAAATGATTAATGATGATGGAACAAGACATCAGGTGGGAAAAACGATTTTCCAATTTTACAAAAGCATTAAATAAACTTATACAAGCAGTAGAATACATCAAGCAAAGTATTATTGGTACAGATGAATCTGTTGACGAGCATGATTTAGATCATGTGTTGGATGAAATCATAAAAGAAGGTTTGATTCAACGATTTGAATACACCCATGAATTGGCATGGAATGTAATGAAAGATTACGCTATTTATCAGGGCAACACCAGTGTTGGAGGTAGCAGGGATGCGACAAGGGAAGCTTTTCAACTTCAGTTGGTTTCTGATGGGAAAGTGTGGATGGAAATGATTGGAAGTCGGAATAAAACGTCACATACCTACAATGAAGAAACTGCAGACGAGATTTATTCCCAAATACTAAATGCTTATTTTCCTGCCTTTTTAGAATTTCAAAAGAATATGGAAGCCAAAAGAAGTGGTGAGCAAGGACAACTTTTATGATAAGATGGAGCATTCAGGTCTAACAAAAGAAGATATAGACAATATACATGCAGTTTTTTCAAAATACAGCCAAATTGAAAAAGTCCTACTTTATGGTTCCAGGGCCAAGGGCAATTACCAGCCCGCCTCGGATATTGATTTGACGTTAATTGGAAGTAATATTGATTTGAGTTTACTGTTGAAAATCGAATTTGATTTGGACGATTTGATGCTGCCCTACAAGTTTGATATGTCCATTTATGACAAAATAACCAACCCTTCATTTATTGACCACATCAATAGAGTGGGTAAAGAGTTTTACACAAGAGAGCAATACGAAAATAGCCATCAGTGAACCCATAGTCTTAGCCAACTAAACCTTCTAGGTTTGGTAGAGCTTTGATTTCTAGTGCAACTGGACAGGTATTTTTACTCCCGTTTTCAACTGTGCCATATATCTATTAAGTTTAATAAACATAAAAGTTATATGGCGAACAGCGCCGTAGACGCAAATGTTAGCGAAAACTACCTTTTAGTAACTTTTTAGTATCTTTGGGCATGGATATTCAAACCTCTAAAATTGAACTTGCCAAGTTGATCTTGAATCTTGATAACCCTTCAATTCTTTCTAAGATTGAGGAAATGATTTTGAGTCAACAAGATGATTTTGGCACTTCTCTGACTGTGGCTGAAAAGGAAGAAATAGAAATAGCTTTGTCCCAACTCAATAAGGGCAATAGAACTTCTTTTGATACTTTTTTGGCTAAAGTTTCATGAGCAAATACACAGTATATCTTTCACCCGTTGCTGAATTAAAGTTAGAATTGCTGGTCGAATATCTCAATACTGAATGGGGTGAAAGTACTAAAACAAAGTTTCTAAAAGAACTAAGAAATTCGATTTCCAAAATCGAGAGTATGCTGTTAACATTATATAAATCATAGGCGGGTTAATTTGTTATGATAATTTCTACGAGTAATTTCATTTATCAATAGTTGACAATGAAGTGCTTTTAACCGCCTACGCTTTATATATCGACGTTAGTTTCATTCATCCATGGAAAAACAACTTTTTTTAATAGGAAACGGATTTGATTTAGCTCATGGAATACCAACTAGTTATAATGATTTGATGAATTGGTATGGAAAACAATTGATAGATCAGCTTCAGGAAGAAGAGACGGTTGAGGATGATTTCTTTGAGACAAGTTTGAGAGTCCCATTAGGAGGCAGAACATCTAGTATACATAATTGTCCTCCCAATTTCTCTAAACTATTGGATTCAGGTTTCGCTAAATCAAAAAGCGATTTCTTTATGGAACTATTAGCAAATTATCGAAAAGGAAATTGGGTTGATATCGAAAGTTTCTATTTTGAAAAACTAAAACAAATAGCTCAGATACCGAAGGGTGACCTTGGACTAGAAGAACGTGTAAAAAGGGTAATAACCCTTAATAAGCAATTTCAGAATGTTCAAAATTTGTTGGACAGATATCTTAGAACTCTAACCAAAGAGATTAGTCTGATGCCAGAGTTTCTTAAAATGTTTCAACCAAAAGATCCACAGGATAAGTACATGTACCTATCTTTCAATTATACCAATACAGTTGAGTTATACTTCAAAAAACTAATAATTCCATCAAAATCTCAAGTAGTAAACATTCACGGTCGGCTGGGAAATAATGCAAGTCCGATAATATTTGGCTATGGAGACCAGCATGATGAAATATATGCAACTCTTGAGAATTTCAATCAGAACGAGTTTCTAGAGTATATTAAGTATCCCCAGTACACCTT
>CAXBNB010000808.1:0-2275 GCA_963976505.1 uncultured Reichenbachiellaceae bacterium | reverse complement strand
CTGGTGAATGCCGCAGTTCAATACCACGAAGTATATGGGTTTAGTCTGAACATCAAAGATGTAGACCCCAATTTCACCATTGGCGAGCGAGAGCGCAAAAAGCAAGAAACCATCAAAAGATTGGAAACAGAGGGCATTGTAGATATGAATAAATCTATCCCCCTGCCATTGATTCCCCAACGAATCGCCATTATCAGTTCGGAAAGTGCCGCAGGGTATGGCGATTTCATTCATCAATTGGAAAACAATCCATATGGATACAAAGTGCATTCACAGCTCTTTCACTCAACCATGCAAGGAGATCAAGCCGTTGAATCCATCATTCAGGCACTGCACAGAATATATGACCAAGAAGATCAATTTGAGATGGTGATAATTATCCGAGGTGGTGGTGCAAAAACAGATTTGGATTGCTTCGACGATTATGAACTTTGCGCACATGTTGCGCAGTTTCCATTGCCAGTAGTGACTGGTATAGGTCATGAACGAGACAACACCATAGTAGATTTGGTGGCCAATACCAGAATGAAAACCCCAACGGCAGTAGCAGAATTCATCATCAGTGGATTCATAGATTTTGAATCAAATGTCAATGAGCTTTACAGTCAAATTTCATTAAAATCGGGAGAAGTGATTAGAGGGCAAACTGAATACCTCCACAACCTTATTTATAGACTGAACATATCGGCTCAAAACAAGTTTTACAAGCACGAACTGATTCTGAGTAAATTAGAAGAAAACATTAAAAATAGGTCACAGCAGGCTATCGAAAAAGAAAAGAACAAGCTCAATCTTTATGAGAAATCTATATCTGCAGCTGACCCACAAAAAATACTAGATAGAGGATTTACAATTACCAAAATAAATGGGCGAGCTATTTCTAAAATCAAAAAGGCTAAATCAGGAGATGTAGTGGAAACCAAGTCCATTACTGGAACAATAAAAAGTACCGTAAACTAAATACCAATGGCTAAAAAGAAACCCACTTATAAGGAAGCTCAGGCAGAACTCGAAGAAATAGTAAACAAGCTCGAAAGTGAGTCAACCGACATAGACGACTTGACAGAACTGGCAAAAAGAGCCACAGAATTGGTTAAATTTTGTAGAGAAAAACTGCGTGCTACCGAAGAAGAATTAAAGGCCAATTCGGAATAACACCAACTATGTTAGGATTTACAACCCTTCGAGGTGCTTTGTGTCATTTTCTTTAACTAGTGAAAAAGTACTATCTGAATAGGATAGTTCATACAAGCAGAGGTTTTGATGTAAAAACCTTTCCATTTTTTCCAGGGGAAGGTTCAACAACCAACAAACCAATATCCGAATGGCTCGACCATGACAGCATATCAGTATGGTTTCCTCTTCCTCATTTGACAAGATGTAATCCATGCTTTGTTTTTGCCTTGCCTTCACCAGGTTGGGCGACTCTCCCCCACTTATAGCAGTATCCAACCTTCCTGCTTTCCATTCTTCTATTGAGTCCAAATAGCGCTGGTGCATTTCAGGATCGAAAAATTGCCCTTCATAATCACCCCAGCTAATTTCATCCAAACCTTCCAAAGGCTCAAAAGGAAGTCCATCATCAATGAACCCTTGCACGGATTCTTTGGTCCTTACCAGAGACGAGGTGTAAATTTTATCAAAAGGAATGTCTCTATAAGCTTTATAAAAAGACTCGGCCTGCTCTCTACCCAAATCATTGAGCGAAGAGTCAATCCCCCTGCCCTGTACCATATTCTTTTTATTAAACTCAGTCTGCCCGTGTCTGATTATGTATATTTTTTTGGTTTTCAATTGAAAT
Source organism: uncultured Reichenbachiellaceae bacterium (assembly GCA_963976505.1). Lineage (GTDB taxonomy): Bacteria > Bacteroidota > Bacteroidia > Cytophagales > Cyclobacteriaceae > CAXBNB01. The sequence goes on along the minus strand of CAXBNB010000808.1, from coordinate 474 downwards.
GTATCTTTGTTTGTGGAGTTGCGAAGATAGGACAAATAATCAACCGATATGTTCAATAAAGATTTTACATTAGAAGGAATAAATGAATTTTCCAAAAAGTCAATGGTCGGTCATATTGGTATTGAATTTACCGAAATAGGTGAAGACTATATCAAAGCAAAAATGCCCGTTGATCACAGAACCATTCAACCAATGGGGCTGCTGCATGGAGGTGCTTCTTTGGTACTTGCAGAAACACTCGGAAGTATTGGAGCAACTATGTTGACGGATATAAACAAGCAAGCTTGTGTGGGTTTGGAAATAAATGCCAACCACATCAAATCAGCAAAAAAAGGATTCGTTCACGGGATTGCAAAACCAATCCATATAGGAAAAAAGACACAAGTTTGGGAAATCAAAATTTCAAACGATGATGATGAATTGGTCTGCATCAGTAGAATTACCATAGCGATAATAGATAGAAAATAGGGTTTC
>CAXBNB010000807.1:0-2278 GCA_963976505.1 uncultured Reichenbachiellaceae bacterium | reverse complement strand
GAATTTAATAAACTGATCTCCAGGAATTCCAACTATATGCTCTTCAATTAAAGTCTCTTTATTTACCACATAACTAATGCGATTGGGAGAAAGTAAGTGTTCCAATTCAAGACCATAAATTCGCGAGGCATCGGCATTTTTAATATAGAAGTAATCGAAATTGTCATTGATCTTATTTACAATTCTGACCCTAAAAGGCCTTGTATTGCCATATACACAAAGATCTACACGATCTACATTCAAATGTTTCATGACACTCACATCGCCCGCTGACCTTATTTCAGAATATATTTTTTTTAGCGCAAGGTGGATGTCTTTCATTTCATCTTGAGGATAGAACACTGTTTCCCATAGTGTATCCTTCCCATTGTGGTCATATAACGGTATGCTATTGTCATACCGAAGCAAATCATTGTACTCAATAGGTACTTTGACTGCCCTCTTATATTTTTTAAGGTATTCCCTAAGCCCTACACTTATCTTAAAAGGAATTTTTTTCTTGCTGATTATTGCCATCTGATTATTCTCTCAGGTTATATCCATAATTTACAGTAATCTCCAAAAACTACCATAGATATTGTCAATACTAAATGTATATTTTAAGAATCTTTCAAATTAACTGACCTATACAGACGTCTTCCATTCATCTCCAGCTTTCTGCTTTCAGGAATAAATACCTAACTTAGAATGTTTTAAAATCAACAACGAAAATCACTCTGTCACATATGAAAAATGTCATTCTCAGCTTTGTTATCCTTGTTATAGCGATGGGTTGTCAGTCTCAATCAACAGTAAGCCTATTTAACGGACAAGATTTAACAGGGTGGCACATTGATGTTCCCGAAATGGACAACAACCCTGACGCCATCAACCCATTTATTATAAGAAATGGAATGTTGGTAAGTTTAGGAACTCCAGGAGGTCACCTTATATCAGATACCAACCATCAAAATTTTCGATGGGAAATAGAATATCGTTTTGCAGGGAAGCCAGGTAATTGTGGTGCCTTGGTCCATGCCTCCACACCACGAGCACTTTACGATATGTTTCCAAAGTCCATAGAAGTACAAATGATGCACGACAATGCTGGAGACTTTTGGTGTATAGTGCAGGACATCACAGCAGATGACATGGTTGAGCGACGGGGACCAAAAGCAGAATGGGGTATTGATGGTCAAAAAAAGCGTAGAATAAAAAATCTAACTGATGGATCTGAAAAACCCTTGGGAGAATGGAATAGACTTACCATCGAATGCCTCAAAGATAAAATCAAGGTCTGGGTCAATGGCGACCTAGTCAACTACGGCTACAACGCCACAGTAAGTCAGGGACAAATAGCATTGCAATCTGAAGGAGCCGAAGTAGAGTTCCGGAAAGTAAATTTGACTCCCATCACTAAACTCAGCGACAAAGCACCCTGAACGATACTGTCAAGTTTTCCTGTTTGAGATCGTTTTCACAATCACCTCGGCATGTACCCTGGAGTTTTCAATAAACCATTTGTTGGTTTGCAATCCACCACATATCACACCTGCCAGAAAAATATTGTTAACGTTAGTTTCCATTGTTTCCGGATTGTGTGACGGAGTTTTCATATTGTCCTCACCAATTGCAATGTCTAAAGATTTGAGTAAAGTAAAATTTGGTTGATAGCCCGTCATGGCCAAAACAAAATCATTTTCAATAGTCAGTTTTTCTTCTGGAGTTTGAATATCAACTTCAGTCTCTCGTATTTCTACAATACCTGAATTGAAATACGCCTTGATTGAAGATTCCTTGATTCTGTTTTCTATATCAGGCAACACCCAATACTTCACTCTTGAGTTTATTTCTGGCTCTCTAACGACCATGGTCACCTCTGCTCCTTTTCTAAACGTTTCTAGTGCCACATCCACAGCAGAATTAGCAGCTCCTACAACTATTATCTTTTGTCCAAAATAAGGGTGAGGTTCGTCATAATAATGTTTTACCTTAGGAAGGTCTTCTCCTTTTACATTAAGTAGAAATGGCAAGTCGTAAAAACCAGTTGATAATATTATGTTTTCAGCTAAGTAAGTGTTCTTTGTAGTTTTGATAGAAAACCCATCTTGATTGTCAACGCTTTCTACAGGTTCGTAGAGTTGAATGTTCAATTCCCAAGAAACAGCGACTCTCCGATAGTATTCCAGTGCTTCCGATCTAGTAGGCTTGTTATTGTGTGAAATGAATGGCACTCCTCCAATTTCCAATTTCTCAGATGTAGAAAAGAAGGTCATGTTGTACGGATAGTTGTAAAGTG
>CAXBNB010000806.1:0-2281 GCA_963976505.1 uncultured Reichenbachiellaceae bacterium | reverse complement strand
AAACTAAATCAATTATGTCTAACCTCTGGTATTTTTCATGAGAGGCCTAAATAAAGATCTCACCCATTTATAAATTAGATTACATTGAGCTATCTCCAATAAATTGAAAAGGATACTTTGTAAACGAAATATTCAGAAGCTAATTACTTCTCCAACCATTTCATAAACTCCGGCACACGCACACGACTGATCAAAATCTGATCTTCAGTCGGGGGTTGTAAGATCACTTCTAGGCGGCTATTGAAGTATTTATTGACCATTTTCACCGAATGGATATTGGTAATGCATTTTCTTGATATTCGAAAAAACTCATTGGGATCTAAAATCTTGGCAAGTTCATCGAGCGAATAGTCAATGATGAATTTTTTATTCTCCTTGGCTACCAGGTAGGTATAATCATGCTCTGATAAAAAGAAGGCTGTATCCTGTACAGAAATATGACGGATGCGGTCACCTGTTTTCACCATAAACCGTTTTTTATACTCCTTTTTGCCATCAGTGGTCATCTCAAACAACCGATCTACCTGCTCTGAATTGAGCACTACGTTGGTAGAGTTGGAAAAAGTATTTTTCAGCTTCGCATATTTCTCCAAACTGGCCTCTAATTTGTCAATTTCGATGGGCTTCAGGAGATAATCTATACTATTTACTTTAAAAGCTTTCAAAGCATAGTTTTCAAATGCCGTTGTGAAAATAATAGGACTTTCTACTTCTACTTGTTTGAATATTTCGAAGCTGAGACCATCGGATAGCTGTACATCCAGAAAAATCAAGTCGGGCTTTGAATTGCTCTGCAACCATTCCACGCTATCTTCTACTGTATCGATACATTCCAATACCTCAACTTCGTGAGACGATGATTCTAAGAGTCGTTTTAATTCTTTCTGAGCATGAATTTCATCCTCAATAATTAATGCTGTCATAGCGGGAATCTAATAGCGGTATTTTAACAATAAAAAACTCGTGGGTTTCGTTGATGATCACCCTCTTATCAGTTACCAACTGGTAATGGCTACAAATATTGTCCAAACCAATCTTAGAAGAATAACCTTTTGAGGATTTTAATTTCAAAGTATTCTTAAACACAACATAATCATCTTCGACATACACCCAAATCGATAATGGATTTTTCACAGATGCCACATTATGTTTGATGGCATTTTCTATTAACATCTGAAAAATAATGGGAGGCACCATATAATCTCCCCATTTTTCATCAATTTCAATCTCCAGGTCAAGCTTATCACCAAACCTTAATTTAATAAGGTCAACATAAGAATTCAGAGCATGCAGTTCCTCGTTTATAGAAACCAGTCCCTTACCTCTATACTCCAGCACATTTCGATACACTTTAGCCAGTTTTCTGATAAAATTGTGTGCTGTGTTCTGATCAGAATAAACCAGTGAGGACAGGGTATTCAGACTGTTAAACAAAAAATGAGGATTTACCTGAGTTTTTAGCATTTCATACCTAATCTGAAGGCTTTGCTTTTTAAATCTTTCTATTTCCATCAGAGATTTTCTCCATCTATTGAGAAAAAACATCCCCAACTCTATCACTACCACAACAAATGTGATGACTATAATGGTAATGGCTACCACCATCTCTTCGAGAAAGATCAAATCATAATTTTGATAGAGCAAAGTAGCGACAAGAAACCTCGACCCTACAACCATCACCAAGACGAAAAAAATATTGGTACTCAATTGAATGAGAAAACGAACCGCAGGGTTTAGCTGCCAAGGCCATTTTTCATCAAGCCGCCTATTGAGCCACCTTACGGTTTCCAAAATGACAAAGGCAACAGCAATGGCTTTTAGGTACTCTAGGTTATTCCAACTGAGATGATAATTTTTGTAAAGAAGGGCAAAAAAGACATCTACTATGAACCGGGTTAACACACCGAGGAAAATGATACTCAACCACCTCCACCAATTAAAGCCATAGAAGTAATGCCTTATTTCCCCACTAGTAGTGTTATGGTAATTGCCTTTTGCCAATTGATATGAGAGTAATTTGGGCAAATTAAAGGATAATTAAATGGAAGGTTTTAAAAGACAACAGAAAACTCTTCAGCCAAGAACTGTTTTTGTCAATTTTCCGATCAAACCCGTCAGAAATATCCATTGTCTTCACCATTCAAATGAAATGCTAATCTCTTTTTAAAACCTATCAAAAATAATACTGTCCGTAAATAAAAAAAATCTGGCTACCGGAGTAGCCAGATTTAAACTATTCAACTATACAAATCACTATTTCTTTTTCTTGGGTTGTAATCTT
>CAXBNB010000805.1:0-2283 GCA_963976505.1 uncultured Reichenbachiellaceae bacterium | reverse complement strand
ACGAATCGGTCAGCATACAAAAAACTTTGTGGACTTAATGAAATGCCTAAGACCCCAGGGTTACTTTGTAATTCCCCTTCCCAGTATTTTTCATTATTTATGTAAAGAATGGACTTTCCTTTCTCATTTTTCAACAGAAGTGTATTTCCATTACTCTTCCAGTTCTGAATCTTGCCGACAGCTACATTCTGTACCTTCTGCCCTACCTCGTACACATTGATCTTCCAGCTGCTTTCATCTATCACTATTTCTTTAAAGTCTGCATTTTCATGTTCCAAAGCAAACTTGCCCCAACCATTCAATACATCAATTGGGGAATGGAAATCCCAAACAACTTGCATGGTGCCTTCAAGATCAAACTTCATATCAATGGCCTCTACATCAATCGACTTCTTGATATAGGAAAATGAATTTCCTTCATTTGCGGTAAGGTTAAAGCCCTGCTCTCTAAACAGATGATTCCACGAAGCTTTCGCCAGATTGATTGTTCCTAAGTTTTTTTTGTCCTTGGATGGAAACATTACATAAATTGAGTCATTGCTATCGACAAAACCTGTAAAGGTTTGTCCCCAAATGCCTGCGTATTCATTTTCAACATTCTCAGAGTGCCACAAAGACCCGGTATTCAACAATTCATATTTATTGGCTTTGGTAATGTCTTCTATTTTTACCTTATAAACTGCCTGATGATTTCTGTTCTTTGCAACTGAAGTGGTCGGAAAATAAGCATATCCATCATGCGTGAATGCAGGAAAGTATTCCTGTAAAGGATGGAAATTTGTTTTCCTTTCTACATTCAATATTATTTGTGAATCACCATATGGCCCTTCAGGATTCTTGGCAGTAGAAACAGCCAACACCCAACTGCGTGCAGGTTGGGTATCCATCATGTACACCAAGGCCCAATCGTCTTTCCTTTTTATGATCATAGTGGCATACATCCTCCAATACCTGTCCAACAAAGGTTTTTGTTTGTATTGTGTGTTGATTTTAATGGGCTCTTTTGACACGGTAAAAGGGCCCTCCGGACTATCTGCACTGGCATAACCAAGGCCTGACCTTTCTGCATGTTGCCAATCAAATTTATCACTTACCCAATCGAAAACCATATGGTATTTCCCATCAGAATAGGTAACCATTACATCAGGTGCCTGAATTTTGATTGAATCATAACAAACCAAGTTGGGAGGAAACAAGTCGCCTGATCTCTCCCAATTTTTTCCCCTATCTGAAGATTTATAGATAACACACTTAAAATCCACTGTTTCTGGATCTTGATCAGTAGCATAATTTTCCTTGTACTCCCCTATATATAGGTACCAATTGCTACTCTGAGGATCGGAAAATAAAAAGCCATTCACAGGCCACTCCATTCCTTCACTACCTCTGTACACAGGATTGGCTGGAAAATGCTCAAAAGTATCCCACGAAGGACTACCATAGGCATAATGATGCGACCAGTCTTCGCGGTGAGAAAGAGAAGCATAATCATCCCCCTCTTGGCTGGAACAAGAACTAAAAACAACTGATAATAATAGAAAGTAGATATGGAAATATTTTTTCATACAGATGAATTTCAGGTAAATCTATTTTCCTAATTTACCCTGAAATTCATCTATTCCCGAGTTTTTAGGTACTATTTCCTATCTCAAAACAATCATCTAATCATGGAGTGAAAGCGTTGAAGAGGAGTTAAAAGAAACATCAATTCTAAAAAGATTAGATATTAATTTTTTCTCTGTTATCAAAAAACTATTGTCTTCTCTTTTTTACTATCAAAAAGATGGCTGCAACAAGCACTACAAGCACTAAACCTAGAATGGCATACAATCCTGAGCTCATTAACTTACTGTCATAGTTCACTTCACTTTCAGTGTCTTTTCTTGTGCTTATATGATCTACTGAAGGAATAGCTGATGAAACATCTTCACTGAGGCTATATTCCTTTGGTTGGAATAATTCCAAATCTTCGGTATTGCTACCGGACTTGGTTGCCTCAATAGAAATAATCTGGCTCATTTCAGATAGGATCATAGGATTCTCTACGTCGAACTTCAAAAGACCATAGAGTTCTGTACGGAGGTGCGGATCCCATGTCATTGGGATCAGCTTTCCAAGCATCCATTTCCGATCCAGTCCACATTCGCAATCAGCTCCTATGATGTTGAGTAACTTAAAAATTGAATTGGTTTGGATTTCATTGTAAGGAATGACATCACCCATAATTCTACCTCTTCCGTAAATAATCACTGCAATCGGCTGCTCTACTTTTGCGGCATCTAT
>CAXBNB010000804.1:0-2297 GCA_963976505.1 uncultured Reichenbachiellaceae bacterium | reverse complement strand
GAAAATAAGGTGACCCTGTCAATACCATGCTCAGTTGCTATTTGTTGCGCTCTTTCGGTATTCGCAGAACCAATGGCTACAATTCGACCAAGTTCTGATTTTTGCATTGCAGGAATCACCTTTTGCCAGCCAATTTTAGCTGTACTGATCACCCCCCATTTTATTTGCCTCTTTGTCATGTCATGAAATTAGGTTAAATTTTCAAAATGCTCTAGATCAATTAAGAATTTCTTGTGTTACTTTATTTTGTTTGCTTTTTTTTTAGTCTTTGATACAGAAGTTTAAATTAACAAATTCATTGCAACATTTCCATCTATCAGTCAAATTGAAGTATTCTAAAAATTAACTGACGAACTATTGAAGTACCATTTTTGATAAAAACTATCAATTCTATTTCAATCTTTGTCAGTAAAAACAACTTATAAATCTAAGAAGCAACCAAAGCTTAACACCCGTCTAATATGCGATTCAAAAACTACATTATTCCATTTGTATTTTCCATGGTCACCTTATTTTCCTGCTCAACTAAAAAGGAAGTAAATGTCTTGGTATTTTCTAAAACCTCAGGGTTCCGACATGGTTCTATAGAGGCCGGACAAAAAGCGATTGAAAAACTGGGAATGGAAAATGGCTTTAAAGTAACCGTTACTGAAAATGCTGATTATTTCTCTGAAGACTCATTGGTTAACTATTCAGCAGTTGTTTTTCTCAATTCCACTGGTGATGTATTGGATTACTACCAACAGGCAGATTTCGAACGATTCATTCAGTCCGGAGGTGGGTTTGTCGGAGTGCATGCCGCTTCCGACATGGAGTACGAATGGCCCTGGTACAACAAACTGGTTGGCGCATATTTCAAAGGGCATCCAAAAGTACAAGAAGCAACATTGAAAGTAATAAACAAAAACCACCCTGCCACTTCTATGCTTCCTAATGAATGGGTACGATCAGACGAATGGTACAATTTCAAAAAAATCAATACGGACGTAAATGTGCTGATCGAAATAGATGAATCCTCTTACGAAGGAGGTGACAATGGTAGCAACCACCCTATGGCATGGTATCATGATTATGACGGTGGTCGGGCATTTTACACAGAATTTGGACACACCAATGAAACATTCGAAGAGCCGTTGTTCCTACAACACTTACTGGGCGGCATACAATATGCCATAGGAGAAAATACCAAGGATTATTCCAAGACCACTTCGGATCGTTTGCCACCAGAAAACCGATTTGTTAGAACGGTGCTGGCGCAAAATCTCGAAGAACCGATGGAACTGGAATACCTTCCAAATGACAAGATTTTATTTATAGAAAGAATAGGAACTGTAATAGTTTATGACCTTTCCACAGGAGAAATGACTACTGTGAACAAAATAGATGTAGAGACGAAAGGTGAAAACGGATTGCTCGGAATGGCGCTGGATCCTAATTTTGAAACCAACAAATGGATATACATTTATTACAGTCCTTTGGAAGGAGAATCAATTCAGCAATTATCAAGATTTGAATTTACGGATAAAATAAACCTGGAAACAGAAAAAGTATTGCTTACCATTCCAAATGTTAGAGATTGCTGCCACTCAGGAGGTTCGATCGAGTTTGGCCCAGATGGGCTACTCTACCTTTCTGCCGGTGATGACACCAACCCGTTTGGCTCATCAGGCTACTCTCCAAGTGATGAAGTGGAAGGAAGAAAAGTATGGGATGCGCAAAAATCAGCTGCAAACACCAACGACTTAAGAGGTAAAATAATAAGAATCAAACCTGAAGCAGATGGCACATATTCTATTCCCGAAGGAAACCTTTTCCCCGTGGGAACAGAAAAAACACGCCCTGAAATCTATACTATGGGTCTAAGGAATCCGTTCAGGATTTCCATTGATCAAAAAACGGGCTTTTTATACTGGGGAGATGTAGGGCCGGATGCTGGCAAAGACAACCCAAAACGTGGACCAAAAGGTCTGGATGAGTTGAACCAGGCCAGACATGCCGGTAACTGGGGATGGCCTTATACCAGAGGCGACAATAAGCCTTATTTCAAATACGACTTTGAAAAAGGAGAGTCATTGTATCCTTTCGATCCAAACAACTTGAAAAACACTTCCCCAAACAATACTGGTTTAGAACAGTTGCCTCCTGCTCAAAAATCATTTATTTGGTATTCATACGACAAGTCAGAAGAGTTTCCATGGGTAGGCACAGGAGGTAAAAATCCAATGGCTGGCCCGGTTTTTTACTCAGATATGTACACTGTAAACGAAAAAGGATTTCCAGATTATTTCAATGGAAAA
>CAXBNB010000803.1:0-2297 GCA_963976505.1 uncultured Reichenbachiellaceae bacterium | reverse complement strand
CCTCAGTTGTTTATGAGAGAAGTCCAAGCAAACCCCTTCGGTATAAAACAGGGACAGAGGCATGGTATCGATGGATTGTCCTTTGTTTGCCCGCGACATATGGTTCAATGCATCTACATGGGTACCGGTATGCTCACCCATTTCCAATTTGTTGACACTAGGAGTTGAGGTAGTCGCATTGACCATTCCTTCCCATTCTTCATGCGAGGCGTACATGTCTATTTTGACTTCTGGTAGCCCTTTATAGACAGGCATACCGTCATAAATTTCCTGACTCAAATCTATTATTTCGGGCATATTTTCTCGGTGTATTCTATGTACTTATAAACCACTTAAAGCTTACTTTCAGAATGAAAGTTATTAATAATACTGGAATGAGGGCTGTTGAAGTGATGTTCTGTCATTTTAAAACTTGTTTTGAAGGTATATTTCTATTTCTAAACCAATCTTTCCTTCCAATAAACATTCTGACAAAAGACTAGATTTTTCTATACTTTTGGTACAGTATGCAAGAAAATTCAAAAGATAAAATACATCTCTATTACAGAGAGTACTATCGGGCACTTTTCAATTATGGAATAAAGCTGATCCATAATGAAGAGCTGGTCAGGGATTGCATACAAGACTGTTTTTATGATCTTTGGGCCTATCCTGAGAAATTTGATAAAGTAGAAAAACCGAAAAATTACCTCATCGGTACTTTGAGAAATCTAATACTCAAACAAATTGCTCAACATAAAAAAAACAGTGAATTACATGCCATTGATTCTTTTGAAATTTCTGTGGAGGATGCCATTGTTGATCATGAAACCACTACAATCAATACACACAAACTTCAGGAAGCCATTCATGCACTTACCCCTAAACAAAAGGAAGTACTCTATTTGAGGTTTTACGAGGGTCTTTCCTACGATGAAATAGAAAAAATCACGGATACCAATTATCAATCCATCCGCAACCTCCTTTCAAAAACCATTAAGAACCTTCGAAAGGCTGTTTTAATGTTTTTTTAATTTTTTTTCTTTTTTGGAGAGTACAAAATTAATTTCCGAGGAACTACTTATTACAACACCTAAGAATTATGGACAGTAATAAGAATATTTTGGAAGAATTGATTTTGGATGAATCCTTTCAGAACTATGTAATACACAACAAAGAAGAAGGAAAATGGCAACATTGGTTGGAGCAACATCCTTCCAACAAGCAAGACTTTGAAGAGGCAGTGGTACTTGTGAAAAGACTCAAGTTCCAAACCACAGAGATATCTGATCTCGAGATCAACAATGAAATCGACAGATTTAATCACAGAATAGAAAACGAGACGAATACTATTCCAATGTGGAAACGATTTATGCGAATAGCAGCAGTAATTGTGCTCGCGATGGCAGTGACTTTTGTTTGCTATGACTATTTTTCTATGCCCACTTCACAGGTACCAGTTGCTCAGACAAAAATGATTGAGAAGAAAACGCCAATTGGAGCTAAGTCTCAAATTAAACTTCCCGATGGCACATTGGTAAAATTTAATTCAGGGAGTATGATCAAATACCCGTCTAATTTTGATGGCGATTTAAGGTCAGTGGAATTAAATGGAGAAGCTTACTTTGAGGTAGTTAAGAATAAAGCCAAACCATTTGTAGTCAATACAGCCAATATGAAAACTACTGTACTGGGGACTTCTTTTTCAATCAAATCTTACGATGAGCGCTCAACAAATATTTCTCTCTTGGAAGGGAGTGTATTAGTAAATGCCTATGGAGAGGAGAAAATCTTGAAACCAGGGCAAAAATTGTCATTGATAAAAAACAATATAGAAATCGAGGACTATGATTTCAATGAAGATTTTGGATGGAAAGAGGGTATTTTGTATTTCAATGATGCAAGCGCTGAAGTGATTTTTAACAAGTTGAATCTTTGGTATGGTGTCGAATTCAGTTTTGGATCAATTGATTTACCGCAGCTAAAGTATTCAGGTTTTTATAAAAATCAAGACCTAGAAACAGTGCTCAATGGATTGGGCTATTCCTTGAAATTCGATTATGAAATTAATGAGAAAAACGTAAATATAAAGTTTAACTAAAACAGCATGCCTATATATAAATGATCTCAACCTGAAAATAAAAGTGGCACTGTCAGACAGCACCACTTTTGGAGATATTGTATTGTTGAAAATTTGACGGTCTTCGCAATACCATATCCAAAGACGTTTTAATAAATATTACCATTACTAAAACTTTTCAAATTTATGAAAAATAAGACTATACAACTAGTAATACATACAATGAAATTGTCAGTAT
>CAXBNB010000802.1:0-2298 GCA_963976505.1 uncultured Reichenbachiellaceae bacterium | reverse complement strand
ATCCTTTTACAAACACTTCACATTTCCTCATTCCCAAATCATATGCTTTTTGTGCACAATCTTGAGCTGCTACTTGAGCGGCATAAGGAGTATTCTTTTTAGAACCCTTAAATCCCATTTTACCAGCCGATCCCCAAGACACAACTTGTCCTGTTAGGTTGGTCATGGAAATAATTATATTGTTAAAAGAAGCTTTGATATGCGCTTGACCAATAGCCTCAACGACAACAACTCTTTTTTTACCTTTATCTTTTCTTTTTTCCGCCATCTCAATTATTATTTAGTAGCAATCTTTTTGTTTGCAACAGTTTTTCTTCTGCCTTTTCTAGTACGAGCATTATTTTTAGTATGCTGCCCTCTTACAGGAAGCCCTTTTCTATGTCTCAAACCTCTGTAGCATCCGATATCTAATAATCTTTTAATGTTCAATTGAACCTCAGATTTTAGAACTCCTTCTACTTTAAAGCTTCCAGATATTTCTTTCCTTATGGCATTGGACTCATCATCGTTCCAATCAGATACTTTCTTACTCACATCTACACCAGCTGCTGCCAGTATTTTTTGAGCCGAACTTTTACCTATTCCAAAAATATAGGTAAGAGCAATCTCACCTCTTTTATGATCCGGAATATCTACTCCTGCAATTCTTGCCATAATTATCCTTGTCTTTGTTTGAACCTAGGGTTCTTTTTGTTAATAACGTAAACCTTCCCGTTTCTGCGAATAACTTTACAGTCAACACTTCGCTTTTTAACAGATGCTTTAACTTTCATGTTCTATTTATTTATAGCGATAAACTATTCTACCTTTTGATAAATCATATGGAGACATCTCTAACTTGACCTTGTCTCCTGGTAAGATCTTGATATAGTGCATTCTCATTTTTCCTGATATGTGCGCTATGATCTGATGACCATTACCTAATTCTACTCGAAACATTGCATTTGATAATGCTTCTACAATTGTCCCATCTTGCTCTATCGATGCTTGTTTAGCCATTGTTTATAATTTAAGCAATTGCTACGTTTTGAGATCTCCCTTTTATTCTTCCACCCTTCATCATTCCTTCATAATGCCTCATCAACAAGTAACTTTCAATTTGTTGCAAGGTATCCAATATTACTCCTACCATAATTAGTAGTGATGTTCCTCCAAAAAACTGAGCGAAGTTAGAACTCACCCCTGCTATTATTGCAAATGCTGGCATTATTGCTACCAGAGCTAAAAACAACGATCCTGGGAAAGTAATTTTAGTCAGTACATTGTCTATGAATTCAGATGTTGACTTTCCAGGCTTAATACCGGGAATAAAACCACCATTCCTTTTCATGTCATCCGCAATTTGATTTGGATTGACTGATATAGCAGTGTAAAAGAACGTAAACAATATAATCATAATGGCAAATGTCAAATTGTATTGCCATGATTGAAAATTCGAAAATGTTGCTCCGATATACTGTGCTACATCACTTGACTCAGCGAAGTAACTAGCAATCATTGCTGGTAAAAACATCAATGATTGAGCAAAAATAATTGGCATTACTCCTGATGAATTCACCTTTAAAGGAATGTATTGTCTTTGTCCTCCATAGACCTTATTACCCACTACTTGCTTTGCGTATTGAACAGGTATTCTTCTTACAGCTTGTGTAAGCAACACAACACCCATTACAACAAAGAACAAAGCACCAATTTCAAGTAAGAAGATAAGTGCCTGACTCATTCCTCTTGTCATTGCCTCTAAGTAGATACTTCCAGGGAATCTTGATATAATACCGATCATAATCAGCATTGATATACCATTGCCTATTCCTTTGTCCGTGATCTTCTCTCCCAACCACATACAGAAAATAGTACCACCTGTAAGAATGACTATTGAAGATAGCGTAAACAACGCCCTATTGGTCAGCATAATTGCTTCAGCAGGAATTGTCGCTGCAATATATGCACTACCCTGTGCTAGGGTAATTGCTATTGTTAATACCCTTGTAATTTGTGTGATCTTCTTTCTACCACTATCCCCTTCCTTTTGAAGCTTTTGAAAGTAAGGAACTGCTACTGTCAACAACTGCAACACAATAGAAGCAGATATATACGGCATAATACCCAAACCAAATATTGAAGCCCTTTGAAAAGCTCCTCCTAAAAAGGTGTTAAGTAAGCCAAATATACCACTCGCCTCAGTCTGAAGCTGATTAGGATCTACTCCTGGTAGTACAATAAAAGAACCTACTCTGAAAATGATAAGAAATCCTACAGTATTTAGAATCCTTATTCTAAGGTCTTCAATAGTAAAGA
>CAXBNB010000801.1:0-2299 GCA_963976505.1 uncultured Reichenbachiellaceae bacterium | reverse complement strand
CAGGAGAAGCTCACTTTGTACACCTAAACATTGAAGGAAATGAATTTAAGTGTATCCTTCAGGATATTCAATTCCATCCAGTAAGTGAGATTATTTTGCATGTTGACTTTTTGCAATTATTTGAAGGTAAGTACATCAAAATGGATATTCCTGTTCACTTTATTGGACAATCTAAAGGAGTAACAAAAGGTGGAACTTTGGTGAAGAAAAGAAGAACATTGAAGGTAAATGCTCTTCCTAAGGACATGCCGGAACATATTGATGTAGATATCACTGTGTTGGACTTTGGTCGTGCAATTAAGGTGAGTGAAGTTCCTTCTGAAAATTTCCATATTTTAGATACACCTCAGGCATCTGTGGCAGTGGTAGAAATGCCAAGAGCACTTAGAGGAAAAACTACGGAGGAAGAAGAAGAGGAAGCAGCAGCGGAAGCTGAAGCAGCTGATGCAGCTGAAGAAACAGCAGCAGAATAAGCATTCTTTAAAAGTAATTATTACAAATCCTGCTCATTATATGGGCAGGATTTTTTGTTTTTAAATGAGATAATTATTTTTGGTAGACATGGACTATACTTTTTTTCATTATTGTCCTTTACAAATACATGCGATCCATTAGATAATTACACAAAAAAGTACTCTTAATTGTAGTATATGTAATAATTTAAGGAGTTTTTAAATTAGACTCTATTATAATAAAATATGAAATACCTGATAGCCGGACTGGGGAATATTGGTCCTGAGTATGAGTTGACAAGACACAACATTGGATTCCTAGTGCTGGATCGTCTTATCGGTAAATTCGATGGAAAATTTGAGCATGACCGTCTGGCCTATGTTGCGGACTTCAAAAACAAAGGCAGGGGCATTCATTTAATCAAACCAACAACTTACATGAACCTTAGCGGCAAGGCTGTTAACTATTGGATGAAAGAGTTGAAAATCCCCAAAGAGAACGTATTGATAGTAACTGATGATATAGCACTACCCTTTGGTAAGCTAAGAATGAGAGCCAAGGGTAGCAACGCTGGGCATAATGGTCTTAAAGACATAGAACAAACGCTTGGTGGGAATGATTATCCCCGATTAAGGTTTGGAGTGGGTAACGATTTTTCAAGGGGAAAACAGGTGGATTTCGTGCTGAGTAATTTTGATCAAGATCAAATGATTACCATTACTGATCGTATTGATAAAGCCTGCGAAATGATATTGTCGTTTTGCTCAATAGGAATTGAGCGCACGATGAATTTCCACAACGAATAGAATTTTAATTTGTCCTAATGGCAATTACTGGGTCAAGTTTTGCCGCCATAGCAGCAGGAATGATCCCAGAGATAATACCAATAAAGCAAGACACTCCTAAACCTATTATAATATTTTTCATACTCATGACGAGTTCCAGCGAGCCTAGCTGGAGGAAAGTGAGTGAATAAACCATTACCAGACCAATCAAACCTCCCAGGAGACTCAGGAAAACAGACTCAAATAGGAATTGATAAAGAATAAAATAATTTTTAGCACCGAGTGATTTCTGGATACCAATAATATTTGTTCGTTCTCTTACGGATACAAACATGATATTGGCAATTCCAAAACCTCCTACGAGTATTGAAAAGCTGCCAATGATAGCCCCGGCAATACCCAAAATATCAAATGTATTACCGATAAAGTTACTTAGTGCTTCAGGCTTGTTCAAAGCAAAATTATCAACTTCCTTTGGCTTGAGCCCTCTTCTTCCTCTCATCAAACCCCGTAATTCTCCTTCTAATCTGATCAATCCTTCGTCACCTTTTTTTCCTTTCAAGCTTATTGAAGAACCTATGCCATATTTCCGACCTACATAATACAGTTTGGTAAAACTTTTATAAGGGATGTAAATATTGTCATCGTTGCTTGGAGTGCCAATGAAACTTTCACCTTCTTCTTTGAGGGTGCCAATTATAGTGTATTTCAAACCTTTGATTTTGATTTCCTGTCCTAGAGGGGATTGAAAGGGAAACAATTCTTGTACAAGTCTGTTTCCTACTATTGCTACATTTCCAGCGTTTTCTGTTTCCTGTATGCTGAAAAAGCGTCCGGTTTCTATTGGCAGATCATACACAGTATTGTGTCCATGCGAAGCGCCAACAATACTTATACCTCCACTACTGCTGTTTTTGTTTTTGATGGTAACTCCTCCTTTACTTGCGAAAATGGTGATACCAGATTGGTTTTTTGTATTTTTAGATAAAAACTTGTACTCGTCATACACCGGATTTGGGCGATTCATGTATTTCCACCACGGATATTGGCCTCCTCCAAAA
>CAXBNB010000800.1:0-2300 GCA_963976505.1 uncultured Reichenbachiellaceae bacterium | reverse complement strand
ATCGGCAGGTGATAACCTAAAAAACGATTCTGGGGAATGAACCAAATTCACTAAATGTATTGACCCTGTAGATATCACCTATATGTATGACTATTGTTTTCAATAATTATACCTTTGCCATCTCAATTTTTAATCCATGGGAAGTGTGAAAGAAATATTGTCGGTTTCATTAATTCTATTTTCAGTCATTGATATTATTGGTAATGTGCCGATAGTCATCAATTTGCGAAAAAAAGTGGGTCATATCCAATCTGGCAAAGCCACCATTGTTGCCGGAGCTATTATGGTGTTGTTTCTTTTTGTAGGAGAAACCATCCTAAATCTCTTTGGAATAGATGTTGGTTCGTTTGCTGTTGCCGGTGCGCTTATTATGTTTTTGATAGGAATGGAAATGGTATTGGGCATAGAGCTGTTCAAGTCTGATCCTGATGAAGTGACCAATACAGCTTCTATTGTTCCTATTGCTTTTCCTCTTATCGCAGGTCCCGGCACCATGACATCACTGATTTCACTTAGAGCAGAGTATGGCCTTTATACCATATTGATTGGCATAGCCATCAACGTAGTGTTGATTTACTTGGTGTTGAAGTCATCCAACTGGTTGGAAAGAAAGCTGGGGGCAGCAGGCTTCAATATTCTGAGAAAAGTATTCGGAATTATTTTATTGTCAATTTCAATCAAAATTTTTAAATCTCAATTTGGACTCGGGTAATTTATGGTAACTATTTATACAGACGGGTCTTCTAGAGGAAATCCAGGTCCGGGTGGATTTGGTACGGTGATGCTTTCCGGAAGCCATCGCAAAGAGATATCGGGTGGATATAGGAAAACCACTAACAATAGAATGGAATTGATGGCTGTCATAGCTGGGTTGGAAGCACTGAAACAAACCAATACAGAGGTGCTGATTTATTCTGACTCCAAGTATGTAGTCGATTCTGTAGAAAAAGGGTGGCTTTGGGGCTGGGTAAAAAAGGGATTTAAAGGGAAGCAAAATGCAGATTTGTGGAAAAGATTTATTCCTGTGTACAAACTGCAAAAAGTGAAATTTAAGTGGGTAAAAGGCCATGCAGGAGTTCAAGAAAACGAACGCTGCGACCAATTGGCAGTAGAAGCAGCCACACAATCTAACTTGCCTCCTGACTTTGAATACGAGGCGCTGAAATAGAAATGGTCTTCGCCACGACTGGTGGTTTGACAATATTTTATTTTATTTGTTGTTTTATACTTAATAGTTGCATTAGCCAAAGCAACAGAATATATTGGGTGGACAATATTCAACAGCAAATACCATGAAAATCAACATCGCATTATCAATTATCCTATGCCTCGCTGCATGGAGTGTTCAAGGGCAAAATCAAAGTTCATGGAAAGCAGGGAAGTACTTTGATCAAAGTGGTAAAGCCGTAGAAGGGCTTATTTCTTATGGTTATTCACAAAATAAAAAATTCAAATTTAAGGCAAATGATGCTGCTAAGGAAATGAAAATCAAAGCCTCAGAGGTAAAGGGTTTTGTAGTTGAAAAAGACAGTTTTATTGTCATCCATAATTTCAAAATAGATTCACGCACATCTGTCACCAGTGGCATTATTCCTGTAGATTTTGTGCAGGTCATTGAAAGCGGAGACCTTACTTTATACAAACATTATTCGTCTGTATATGTCGGTGGAGATTCTTTTTCCTCTACACATGGTTCTTCTTCTGGAGCAGGTAGCTCCAATTTGATTGAAACTTATATCATCAAACAATCCGATTCAGGAGTATTGTGGACGATCTACTCGGAACCTAAAAAACTACGTGCTCAACTATTGGATATTTTTCAGCATGATCCCATGCTCCTTTTTAGAGTAAGTCAGGAAAGTTTGAATTATTCTGACCTGCCTGATATGGTTAAAAAATACAACGAGCGCTACATATAGTTCAGACACCAAACTTCCAATCCATACAGTACCAACCATTGGGAAATTCCTACTTTCAGTTCAAGCAGTTTAGGATAGAGCAAGGTGATTGTGCCATGAAAGTAACCACAGAAGGATGCATCCTTGGTGCATGGATTGCTAGTACTTCACCCAAACGAATTCTTGATATAGGTACTGGCACTGGGCTGCTGTCTCTGATGCTGGCACAGCGCTATGACTGTCCGATAGAGGCAGTTGAAATCGACAAACTCACTGCCAATCAGGCTCAAAGCAATTTTCAAAACTCAAAATGGAAAAATAGGTTGACAATCCACCCACTGGACATCAATGATTTTGTGCAAAAATCTACCAAATCATTCGATCTGATTGTTTCTAACCCTC
>CAXBNB010000799.1:0-2303 GCA_963976505.1 uncultured Reichenbachiellaceae bacterium | reverse complement strand
TGGTAGTTTCGGGAGTGGATGCCAGTTTCCATGGAATGTGACCACCGGCAATATTTATCGGGGTAGCTGCATTTTCAAAATCGTCAATGTATGAAGTACCTTCCCCATCCACCACATTGGAGGTACCCGGAACAATTTGGGCAAACTCTCCATTGAAACTAAATGTTGATTTTTCTTTTGTATTCAGGATAGGAAGTGCATCAATCATCTTGGTTAGAAACCTAGACTCCTTTTGGTAGTTGAGGTCAAACCCATATTTTGTATTTTTCAAAGGTTCATCTCCTACACTATACCTGGTAATACCACCTGGTCGTTCATTGAGGTGGAGAATCGTTCCTCCGAGGTTAAAATCATCGTTGAACCGGTAGTCAAAATGTGCCCCGGTTAGCCACCGGGTTTGAAAATTGAACAAGTCGGCTTTTTCATAAGAAATCTGAAGGTCTTTTCCAGAATTGAGGATGCCATCATTAATAATTCTAACCACACCTTGTCTTCCATCTACGGTATAATCTTTGCCGTTAACAAGTTGAATACCCCCTGCGGACACGTGCACAGATTCTTCATTTATATTGATTCCTTCCAATCGGATTTCACTCGCAGAACCCGACTGAAATGACCCTTTAATAAAATATTTATTCTTTGACGCTATCTGTTGAGCGGCAACCTGTGTAGTTCGATACAGCGTGTCATATACATACTTGTTTATTAGCGTTTGCTCATCATCTCTAAAATGACTTTCAAGAGTTCTACCAAATGGCTCAAGAACAGGAAACATGATGTTTCCATTTTGTGTGTCCACAGTAATTCCTTGCATAAAATCGAAATTACCATCCCTTTGTCGGTCTCCATTTCTATTCAACTCATCTAGCCCAAGTAACCGTACCAGCGGTATGTCTTTGGTTTCAGCTCCCTGATTTAAACTTGGGTTATCGAAGTTGATCAAATCATCCCTGTAATGAATACGAAGTGTAAATCCCTCTTCACTCAAACGGTATGCGTTTAAGTAATAAACGTTTTTCATCATCAAATCCCAACTAGGTACCTTGGTGTTGATCTTTGTTGGCCTCAACAGCTTTAGCAAGATCAAATCATCATCTTGTCTCACCTGATAATCTTCGGATAGTTCTCCTACCTGATACCTTTGACCATTGTAGGTGTACTCATAAGATACCGCCAGAAATTCATCATTCTGCAATTTCCTCAGCAGTGAAACATAACCCAGTTTACTATTCCAGGTATATTCTCTAGGATCAAGTTTTCTCGCCGCAGTGATGGTCTCAAAATCCGTTGACTTTGCCATAGAATAATTACTGGAAAGGTAGTCTGCTGCTGTTTCAATGTTTCTGATTTCAGGTATTTTAGATACGGCCAACTCATCGTACAAATTATTCGCCGCATTGTTACTTGGCCCAGGTACCCTGCCAGCTACATTCTGATTGTGTACATTAGAACCTTCTCCTAAGTCCATCAGAGCTACTATATTTCTTAGGGTTTGTGTCTCATTGTTTCTGTTGAGAATATAAACTTCAATTCTTGTTACGTTTACACCAGACACTACTTGTGGTAGTCTTGAAAGCCATTTTTCATAATTGTCTCTAAAAAAATGACCTAAGAAAAAGTGTTTGTTTTCGTCATAATCTGATGCCCTGACTTCAAATTCCCGTCCCTGAAATCCACTAGGAATATTTAACACTTCATTCCTACCTTGCTGCCTTGAAGCAACTGCGGTAACAAATAGTTTTCCAAACTGCAGTTGGGTTTTGAGTCCAAACAAGCTTTGTCCACCGGTAATCAAACTGTTGGAAATAGGCATGCTGACATTTCCTACTTCTATTTTTTTGATAATATCTTCTTCATACCCGGTATATTCTACCTTCAGGTTATTCTGAAAATCAAAAGAGTTGTTGTTATCGAAATTGGCAGAAATCGAAAGCTTTTCTCCGATCTTACCTGTTACATTCATCGCTATTTGCTGATTGTAATTGAACCCACCAGTTTTTTGTTGACGAATGGGGATAGAGGGGTTCTCCACTTTCTGCCACCTGCCACCAAAATCAAGATTTAAAAATCCATTTGGTTGAATGTCAACATAGGTGCCTCCGAAGATCCTATCGAAAACAGGACTGACAAATAACTTGGGCAGCAGGCTTCTTCCACTGACCGCACTTTCACCATCCAAGCCTGAAGATTTTTCTTGCCAATAAGATTTGATCATTTGACCGTCTTGATAGCTTTTAAACTCATCAAAAGTCATAGTACTCATGGGCCTGTAGTTGAGATCACCAATTTTTTCGTAGATGGTG
>CAXBNB010000798.1:0-2313 GCA_963976505.1 uncultured Reichenbachiellaceae bacterium | reverse complement strand
CACTACATATAAGCGCTTCAGGTTCTGCTAGCTCTCCTATCAAAGTAGGGGCTTACGGTTCGGGAGCCAAGCCTGTAATCACTTCTTTGAAAACCGTGAGTGGTTGGAAGTCTATAGGAAACGGAATTTATGAAAGTACTTCATCCATCAGTACCAGTACCGTTCAAGTGCTTTTGATCAACGGCGAGGCGCATGAGTTGGGAAGGTATCCCAATAGTGATGTTGCCAATGAAGGTTATTTGAATATTGAAGATGTAAGTGGCAACTACCTTCTTTCAAGTAGTGAGCTAGGTGGATCACCTGACTGGAATGGTGGAGAGGTAGTCATCAAAAAAAACCAATGGATAATTGACACTCACCAAATCTCTTCCCACAGCGGAAGTCAGATTCGTTACAATGGAAACATCAGTGCTTATCCAGCTCAAAGAGATTACGGTTTTTTTATTCAGAACCACATCAAGACCCTTGATACCTTTGGAGAATGGTATTTCAATCCTTCTACTAAAAAAATAAACGTTTACTTCGGTAACAGCAATCCTACTTCTATGAAAGTAGAAGTAAGTACTTTAGACAACCTATTAATAAAGGACTACAGAGATGTCAATATCTCTATTGAAAACATCAACTTTAAAGGAGCCAATAAAGACGCCATCAAATTAGAAGGCGGAAACAACATCAAAATTACGAATTCTGAAATCAATTTTTCTGGAGAGAATGGTATCCTTGCATTAGAAGTATTGGATTTGTTGGTAGAAAGAAACAAAATCAGCAATACTTACAACAATGCAATGTACCTAAGATATGGTAATGACAATGCTATAATTAGAGATAATGAAATAACTAAGACGGCGTTGGTCGCTGGGAGAACACAAAATGAAGATGCTGCAGGCATAGGTATATTTGCCTATGGAGAAAATGTATTGGTTCAAAACAATGCCATCATTAATTCAGGCTTCAACGGCATCCAGTTCAATGGAAACTATTCAGTTGTCAAAAATAATTTTGTAGATACTTTTTGACAAAGGGGTTAACTACAAGCCTTTGGCTGAAGGCATCTTTCTTGATGATAACTCCAACAACATTGAGATCATTGGCAACACCATTGGCAACACTGAAAACTCTGGATTAAAAATGTCCAATGCTAACAATATCCTTGTTTCAGGCAATACTTTTTTCAACTCTCATTCTTCGTTAACATTAGGAAACAGTGCTATCGGAGAAGACACAAGGGACATTAACGTTGTTAATAATCAGTTCTTTTCAAAAACCCCAGATCAAAATTCTTATTCCATCAAAACTTACAAAGACGACATGCAATCTCTTGGTAGCTTTGATAAAAACTACTTTTTTAGACCTCTTGGTGATGAGTTCAGTATCGAAAATCAATACACAAGAAATGGAAAAAGAGAAGCAGCCATAGACAACCTGGAACAATGGACTGCCAAGTTCGGTAAAGACAAAAACTCTGTAAGTAATACTGTAGAAATTTCCACTTATACCATTACAAAGAAAATTGGCTCTAGTCTTTATGCCAATTCTTCTTTCGATCAAAATGTGAGTGGGGTTTACTGTAGTAATTGCAAACAACAGTGGGAGTCAAATAGTAAGACAAATGGTGGAGCACTTAAAGTTAGCGGTTCTGGATCCAGTGCAGTTAAAATAGTCTTGGGAGGATTGAAGAAGGACAAAACTTACTTATTAAAATTCAATGCCTTGGCTAATAAAGTGGGAAACATTTCGACTTACTTAAGGTACACCGGTAGCCCTTGGGAAAAATTATCTGCCATGACCACGTTGGAAGTAAATACCAGCCTTGATGGTTATGAGGTACTTGTTTCTCCCTATGCAGATGTTAATGATGTATCCCTTTTGATCACTTCTACGGAGGATAACTTCACCTATTGGATGGATGACTTGGAGTTTGTTGAAGTTGAAGCTTCATTTATTAACCCTGAAGAAGAAATCGTATTTGAATACAACCCTACAAAAAGTAGCAAAACTATTGCCTTGTCTGGTGAGTATGTAAATGCCAAGTTGGAGAAATTCTCCGGACAGGTTACTATTCCTGCTTATGGTTCTGTGGTGTTGATCCGTGTGGCTAAAGGAGCTGAGATAGAAGAAAAACCTGAGCTCATCAAAACACCTGAAATTCAATTGGCTATCAAAGAAGACATCACTCAGCTCACCGAAGGCGATAAAGTAACATTGAGCAGTGAGATTACGAATCTGGACAACAACATCGAAAAAGTAGATTTCTATTGTGGTTTGAAATTGGTAGGTTCTTGTGAAGAACTACCTTACCAGGCTGTTATT
>CAXBNB010000797.1:0-2313 GCA_963976505.1 uncultured Reichenbachiellaceae bacterium | reverse complement strand
TTATTCCTGATCTCATTTTACTAGACATTATGATGCCCAAGCAAGACGGAGTAGAGACTTGCAGGCAATTGAGAGATTTGAGCGAACTGGGTCATACTTTTATTGTATTCTTGACAGCAAGAGTAGAAGAGTATTCAGAAGTGGCGGCTTTTGAAACCGGTGCAGACGACTACATAGCCAAACCAATCAAACCGAGGGCACTGATGAGTAGAATCAATGCCCTGTTCAGAAGAAAAAACTCCAAACAGCCGGAAAACGAAAAAATTGAAGTGGGTGATTTGATCATAGACAGAGAGAGTTACGTGGTGTATCAGTCCGGCAATGAGCTCAATTTACCCAAAAAGGAGTTTGAGTTACTTTATTTTTTAGCCCAGCATTCAGGCAAAGTTTTTAGCCGCGAAGATTTATTACACAATATTTGGGGCACTGATGTATATGTCTTAGCTAGGACCGTAGATGTACATGTCAGAAAAGTACGAGAGAAAATAGGAGAGGGATATATAACTACAATCAAAGGAGTTGGTTATAAACTTGAAATCAATTAATAATGATTTTGCTTTTAAGGTGAAGTAAAATCAAAGTATCTATCTTGTTGACACCATAGGTCATACAGTTTTGAGAATACAATTCATGGTAAGCCCAAATGAGTTGAGGTCGGTTGTGGTAAGTTTGTACCTACGCATTAAACCAAATATTTAATGGCATTAAATTCAAGAGTTCTAGCTCTTCTGTTAGCATTTTCTTTATCTACGATTACATCCCTTTCATTGTATGTATTTCAGGATTTCACCAATAAAGAATTTTGGTGGATATATTCATTTTCTTTGGTGGTATCGTTTGTCATCATTTACATCGTATTAGAATTTCTTTTTTTTAGAGAACTAAAAGGTTTGTACAACCTATTTAACAAGATAGAAAAAGCAGAATCAAAAAAAGCAAAGGACTTCAAATCACTAAACGGAATATACGCGGAACTATACAAGTATGCTCAAAACAAACAAACAGAAATTGAG
Source organism: uncultured Reichenbachiellaceae bacterium (assembly GCA_963976505.1). Taxonomy (GTDB): domain Bacteria; phylum Bacteroidota; class Bacteroidia; order Cytophagales; family Cyclobacteriaceae; genus CAXBNB01. Next base: position 1,300 of record CAXBNB010000797.1, on the reverse strand, counting down.
GAGTTGAAGCGAATGGCAAAGTTTAGACGGCAATTTCTAGCGGATGTATCTCATGAATTGAAGACACCAATATTTGCGGCACAAGGTTTTGTACATACCCTGCTTGATGGGGCAGTCAATGACCCAAACATTCGTATGAAATTCCTCAAAAAGGCCGCCAAGAGTTTGGATGGGCTGGATGCGCTTGTTCAGGATTTACTTACGGTTTCGCACATGGAAGCTGGTGACATTACCATGCACAGAGAAAACTTTGACATTGGGGAGATGATATATGATGTGTTTGATGAGTTTGAAGAAACAGTGCACAGAAAAGACGTTAAGTTGTATGCATCGTGTAAGCGGTATGAAGAAGTGATGGTTTATGCCGATCCTAGACGTATATACCAAGTGTTGGTCAATTTGATTTCCAATGCAATAAAATACTCCAAAGATGCTGGCAAAGTATTCGTGTCTGTTGATGAATCTAAAAATGAACGCATCAAGATTGGTGTAACCGATCACGGCATAGGCATACCACCAGAGCACCTCAACAGGATCTTTGAGCGGTTTTACAGGGTAGATAAAAGTAGGTCAAAAGAGATCGGCGGAACTGGCCTGGGACTGTCCATCGTCAAGCATATAGTCGAAGCACATGGGAGTGAAATAAAGGTAAAAAGCAAGGTTGGCAAACACAGTGAATTTAGCTTTGAGCTGGACGGCCAGAAGTAGTCATTTGGCATTTGGATACAATATTATCAGCACTACCCATCTTCTTTGTTCATTTTTTGTGATATTCGCAGCAAAATGCAGCACATGAAGAAGATCAAAATTAAAGATTATATAATCTTTGAGAATGAAGACTATCTGGCGATCAACAAACCGCCTTTTTTATCGACATTGGAAGATAGAAACGATCGGTATCATGCATTGGCATTAGTCAAAGAGATACATCCGGATGTAAAAGTATGTCACCGGATAGATAAGGAAACCAGTGGTGTGTTGCTTTTTGCTAAAAACTTGCCTGCCTATAGTTACGCTGTTTATCTATTTGAAAAGAGGAAGGTATATAAAGAATACCATGCAGTAGTAGAGGGTAATATCAACATTAAGGATGAGCAAATTGATTTACCACTTCGTTTGTTGGGAAATGGGAAGGTCTGCGTGGATAAATTGGAAGGAAAGCCGGCCTTAACCGTTTTTGAAACCATAGAAATATACAAAAAGCATACTCTTTTGAAATGCGTTCCACAGACAGGTAGGATGCACCAAATCAGGATACATGTAGCAAGTAAAGGAACTCCCATTGTTGGAGATGAACTCT
>CAXBNB010000796.1:0-2318 GCA_963976505.1 uncultured Reichenbachiellaceae bacterium | reverse complement strand
CCTGATACCAGAGATTGATTTAATTAGAGCCACTTTTTTATAACCTGTTTAAATGGGGGCGCAAATGTAGGTAAAGCACACTGCACCTAGAAGTAAAATTCTTTTTTTGAAAAGGATTAAATTAGTTGAAAGAGCAAAAGATGTGTTTAAAGCTCTTATTTGAACTTGTTCATTACTTTGGTCACCTCTGATTCAGGGTTGCCACAATCTTCTCCAGCGGCTATTTGTTCAAGAATGGGCTTTGTGATGCACAAGTGCCTTTGAACTCACCTTTTTTTAAAAAGATAAGCCGTACAGACATCAAGATGAAAAATAGAGCAATAAATCCGATTCCTAGTAATACAGTTGTCATATTTAAAATATCTTAGCGCAAAATTAGACATTATTGAATAAATACCAGTGTTTTCAATTAACACTTTTAATCCATAAACAATTCCTCATGACCAATAATAAGTCAATTTCAGATCCCAAAAGAGCAGACAAACTCAAAGCATTTGACAGGCTACTGACCATAATGGATGAGTTGAGGGAAAACTGTCCTTGGGATAAAAAGCAAACTTTGGAAACCCTGAGGTACCTGACAATCGAAGAAACTTACGAACTTTCTGATGCCATTTTAGAAAATAATTTGGAAGAAGTGAAAAAGGAAATTGGCGATCTAATGCTTCACATGGTATTTTATGCCAAAATAGGATCTGAAAAAGGAGCTTTTGACATAGGGGATGCACTTAACGGTATATGTGAGAAATTGATTTACCGTCATCCTCATATATATGGTAACACCAAAGTGGAAAATGAAGAAGAAGTAAAGGCAAACTGGGAAAAACTCAAACTCAAAGAAAAAGGGAATACTTCCGTGTTGGGTGGGGTTCCGGGATCTTTACCTGCACTGGTAAAGGCCATGCGAATACAAGAGAAGGCTCGCGGAATTGGTTTTGACTGGGAAAAGAAAGAGCAAGTCTGGGAAAAGGTCCAAGAGGAAATGACGGAGTTTGGAGAAGAACTCGAAAAAGGAGAAACCAGCATAGAGGCTGCAAGAGGAGAGTTTGGTGACTTGTTGTTTTCACTGGTTAATTATGCCAGATTTATCAACATAGATCCAGAAGAAGCGTTGGAAAGAACAAATAAGAAATTTATTAAGCGGTTTCAGTATTTGGAAACTGAATCAAAAAAAGACGGCAAAACAATATCTGATATGTCTTTAGACGAAATGGATGAATATTGGGAAGCTGCAAAAAAACTTTAAGCCGATAGTCATGAAGCCAAATATAAGAATAGGATATGGGTATGATGTGCACCAATTGGCTCTCGATATTCCTTTTTGGATAGGGGGAATACAAGTTGATCACCACTCAGGGGCATTTGGTCATTCGGATGCAGATGTATTGATCCATGTGATTTGTGATGCGCTACTTGGTGCGGCAAACATGCGAGACATTGGCTATCATTTTTCTGACAAAGACCCAAAATACAAAGGGATCGACAGTAAAATTTTGCTTAAAGATGTGGTAGCTCTGATCAAAACCAAAGGATACCTAATTGGCAACATCGATTGCACAATTTGCCTACAAGAACCAAAAATCAATCCTTATGTCCCGGAAATGAAAGCGTGTTTAGCCACAGTAATGCACATAGACGTGGAGGATGTTTCCATAAAAGCTACTACTACCGAAAAATTAGGTTTTGTTGGGAAAGAAGAAGGAATTGCTGCACATGCAGTGGCATTGATTTACAAATCAAAAAATGCTTGAAATAATAAAAACCAAAGACGGTTCTCATTCTTTGCTGGTTCCAGAAATGAATGAGACCTACCATTCTACCCATGGAGCACTGACAGAATCTAATTATGTCTTTATCGACAAAGGGTTGAAATATTACACAGAAAAGGAGGCCATTGCACCAACCAATCGTATCAATATCCTTGAAGTGGGTTTTGGCACAGGCCTCAATGCAATGCTCACCAATATTTACTCCAATACTCATAAAACAGCGGTCAACTATTTTTCTTTGGAAACAAATCCCATTGACCTTAAGATTCTGGAGCAACTCAATTATCATGAACTCATTGACCATCCGAAAGGGCTAGAGATATTTCAATCTATTCATGCAAGCGAATGGGATAAACTGGTTGAAATAAACAACTACTTCAGTTTAAAAAAAATAAATTTGGCTTTACAAGAATACTCAGGTGAATCCGAGCTTTTCGACTTGGTCTACTTCGATGCATTTGCCCCTTCCCGACAACCAGAAATGTGGGACATTGTGTTGTTTGAAAAAATATATGGCTTAATGAAAAAAGGCGGAGTACTTGTAACATA
>CAXBNB010000795.1:0-2322 GCA_963976505.1 uncultured Reichenbachiellaceae bacterium | reverse complement strand
TCATCAAAAAGTCAAAATAGACTTACCAGAGCAGAAAGTTTCTTTGGATTTCATTTCGATTTTCATGCGACCTCAAAAGACAAAGAACTTGGAAAATTGTTTGATGAAGATCTTTTGGAAGATTTTCTAAAAAGTACCAAGCCGGATTATATTCAGATTGACAGTAAAGGACACCCTGGGTATTCGAGCTATCCAACAAAAATTGGTTACTCCAACAATAGCTTCATAAGAGATCCAATGAGCATTTGGCGGAATGTCACAGCCAGGAATAATATTCCACTATATGTGCATTATTCCAGTATTTGGGATGCCAAAGCCATGCATGAGAACCCCGAATGGGCACGAATCAAGCCTGATGGCTCAATAGACCCTATCAAGGCCGCATTTCTGGGTGAATACGCCACCAAACTATTGATTCCACAAATAAAAGAAATGATAGATGTGTATGATATAGATGGCGTGTGGATAGATGGTGATTGTTGGTCAGCTGTACCTGATTATTCGCCAGAAGTAAAAGAGGGTTTTTTGAAAGAAACAAAGATCCCAAAAGTTCCTTACAGCCCAAAAGATGAATACTATAAAGAGTGGCTGGATTATAACCGTGTAGTATTCCGCAGATATTTAGCCAATTATGTTGACAAGCTGCACCAGTATAAACCAGACTTCCAGATTGCCAGCAACTGGGCTTATTCTTCAATAATGCCTGAAAAAGTGGATGTCGATGTTGATTTTCTTTCTGGTGATGTATCCGGTCAGAATGGGGTCTATAGTGCAGCTTTTCAGGCTAGGTGTTTGGCATTACAGGGGAAACCCTGGGATTTGATGGCATGGGGTTTTGTGCCGATAGACTTTATGGGAGGTATTCATAGTCCTAAGTCACTGGTACAATTAAAACAGGAAGCCGCTGAAGTAATGGCCATGGGAGGAGGGTTTCAGGTTTATTTTCAGCAAAACAGGGATGCTTCGTTCAGAACCATTGATGCGGAAGCCATGACTAAGCTGGCAAATTTTTGCAGGGCTAGACAGCCATTTTGCCAGTATAGTGAAATTGTGCCACAGATAGGGATGTGGTATTCCCAAGAAGGATGGAAGAAACATTTCAATGGCGTATATGGCGGTGGAGGATATGCGAATATGGAAGGTATATCAAATATGCTGCTGGATGGCCAACATTCTTTGGAAATATTGATGGATCACCACCTCGAAGAGCGGATGCAAGATTATTCGCTCATTGTAATTCCGGAATGGGATGCTTTTGATTTAAAGATTAAAGAAAAGTTAACAAATTATGTGGAGAATGGAGGCAATGTGCTGGTGATCGGAGCAAGGGCAGTTAAAGAATTTGAACCCCTTTTGGACGTTACTTTCAATGGAAAGGACTCCACTGTTCAAATGAATATCGGAGATAAAAGTCTGGGGGGCATTGCAGGTTTGAAGACCCAATGGCAACCGGTAGTTTCCGGGAAAGGAACAATAGAAATTGGGCATGTTTACAATGAGCGTGATTATCGCTATGCTACACAATATCCTGTGGCAACAATTAATAATTACGGCAAGGGAAAAATTGCTGCAGTTTATCTCGATTTGTCCAAGGTTTATAACACCTATAGAAACCCTGTTTTCAATCAACTGATAGACCAGGTCATTGAACAATTGGTACCCAATACTGCACTCAGGGTTGAGGGCTCAAAACAGGTACATGTAGTGCTCGGAAAGAAAGATAAGAATTTGCTGGTACATCTGATCAATTCATCAGGTGCTCACTTTAATAAAAATGTTTACGCCTATTCAGAATTGCGTCCTACGCCATCTTTGAGTGTAGGCTTAAATTTGGACAAGAAGCCTAAGAGTATATGGTTGGAACCAATGCACAAAAAACTGGATTTTAAATTTCAAGAAAACAAGGTTGAAGTTTTAGTGCCGCCTGTTGAGGTCCATTCCATTTTAAGAATAGTACACTAAGAAAAATGCCAATAAAGTCCATTTACTATACAAAAATCACACAAATATGTCATTAATCGATAGCATAGTCATAGTGGCCTACATTTTGGGAATCCTCATAGTAGGAATATATGTTGTCCGCAAGAAGTCGTTGAGTGCGGACGACTATTTTTTGGCAGGACACTCACTCAAATGGCCAGTAATTGGAGCCGCATTATTTGCTTCCAATATCTCAACAGTTCACCTCGTCGGTTTAGCCGCTTCTGGTTTTAATGATGGCTTGGTTTGGGGCAATTTTGAGTGGATGGCTGTATTCACCCTTATTTTATTGAGCCTTGTTTTTGCCCCTTTCTATTACAAAAATAAAATAGCCACCCTCCT
>CAXBNB010000794.1:0-2322 GCA_963976505.1 uncultured Reichenbachiellaceae bacterium | reverse complement strand
TGGCAGGTGATTCTACATAGAAGCAACCTATAGCATCGGCATTTCTCAATATGCTTTTTATTCGTTCGTCATGTTTAAAGCGCTGGATATCGTGGATATCGATTGGTTTTTGTTCAGGGTAATTCCGATTGATTATTTCTACAGCGTCTTTTATTTTTCCGAGCCCCCTTTGGCTCAGTATATCAAACTTGTACAAACCAATATCTTCGGCAGCCACCATGTCAAACTGTGTGGTGGGCAGTCCTTTGGGAGGTAGAAATGTAGCTGTATAATGCTGAATTGGTTTTTCTGAAATGACTATGCCTCCTGCATGAATGCCCAGGTAATTTGGGAATCCTTCGATGACACGGGCATAGACAATCACTAACTTTGATAGTTTGTCAAGGTTTTCATAATTGTATGTGCCTTTACTTAACTTGTCGATTTCATGCTTTGGCAGTCCAAATACTTTACCCAACTCCCTGATGGAAGCTTTGTATTGAAAAGTATTGTACACTGTAATGAGTGCCGTATGAGGAAATCTATTGAAGATAAAATGAATGACGTCATCCCTATCTGTCCATGAAAAGTCTATGTCAAAATCTGGTGGATTCTTTCTGTAGATATTGATAAACCGTTCGAAATAGAGGTCAAGCTCTATAGGATCTACATCTGTGATTCTGAGTAAATAAGCGACTATGCTATTTGCTCCGCTCCCCCTGCCTACATAAAAATACCCCTTGCTACGGGCATATTTCAATATTTTCCAATTGATGAGAAAATAGGATACAAATTCTTTTTTCTGAATGATGTCAAGCTCTTTTTCCAGCCTTGAAAAAATACGTTCTCCTGGTGTTTTGTACCTGTAGCCAATGCCTTCGTAGCAGAGTTTTTTTATCAGTTTAAAATCCAGCCCTTCATTAGCGGTATAGGATTTTTTGTTTTTTGGCTTCTCTTTGGAAAAATCAAATTTGATGGAACATTGCTTGAGCAGCAGAGTTGAGTTGGCGATCAGCTCTGAGTAGTCCTTGTACAGCGCTTTAAGTTCCTGAACGGAAAACATCATGTCGTCAGGGCTGCCTTGTTCTTTGGTTGGCAACTTACTTAAAAGCGTATTGTTGTCAATTGCCCGGAGTAAGCGGTGGGCATTAAAATCTCTTTTGCCTTTGAAGGATACCGACTGCAAGGCTACCAACTTATCTCTTTTACTGTTCCAGTTGGAAAACCTGAGGTGATTGATGTCCGACGGGCGTACTCCTAAATATTCATGGGCATCAAGTGAAAAATGCTGATGGGTTTTGAACGGGTAGATGACAAAAGTGTGTGGCAGTTTGTGCGCTCTGTTGGGAATGGTGGTCCTATTCTGATGCAGAAAATCAGACAGGTAAGTGTTGATGTGTTGAAAGCCTATATTGTTTTGGGCTAACATGACAAACTCTTGCTTTACCCCATTTCTAAAATCAACCCCTACAACAGGAGCTATTTGATATTTTATGGACAGCCTTACAAAGTCAAGGCAGGCAGAAGTACTGTTGATATCCGTTAACGCTAAAGTCTGGACATGGTAATGTGTTGCCAGTTGGAGCAATTCATCAGGGCTTATAGTACCGTAGCGGAGACTGAAATATGTGTGGTTGTTGATGTACATAGTATTTACTAACAAATTTAGTAAATACTAATATTATTAACATTTAAAAGGTAAGTATTTCATTCCAATATTTATGTGACTACCTGTACTTAGAGAATCCTGACTGGTACAAGAATTTACTTTTGATTGTTTTGGTGCTGAAAGGAAAGTCGGCTCTTATTTTCCTGATCTAAAAATCATTGAGCATTGGATTTCACTGTTTTTAATTGGTTTATGTGTGATAAGTGGATTTAAAATAATTATTATGATATAATAGAGTCAGAAGTTGCATGATATGAGGCAGATATGTTTTTAAATAAGAGCTACTTTTAGCCAAGTATCATTAAGCTTTTTTGAGGCTCTACTACGAATCACGGAACTTACTTAAATGCTAAACTCAAAGTCAGTAAGTATTTGTGGGCTTACAGTATCAATTAAGACCTTAAGCCAGATCAACATACTAATCAAAGAACAATTCACTATGAAAAGGAAACTATCTTCACCTCTCTTACTTTCAATATTTACCATTCTTTTCTTTTTAGTCATTCCGATGAGTGTATATGCTCAGCAGAAAATTTCAATCGAATGGGGGGAAGGAAAGCCATCAGGTTCTGTTGAAATCAGGTATGGTATTGTCAAAAACATTGAAATTGTCAAAGGAAAGGGGAAAGTCAAGGGCAATACATTTCAGTTTTCTTCTTCCGAAGGTCGAATTT
>CAXBNB010000793.1:0-2323 GCA_963976505.1 uncultured Reichenbachiellaceae bacterium | reverse complement strand
CCCCTAAAGCTTACACGCAAAAAGCCATGCCACAATTTTTGGTCGCCGTACGTTATGGAGAATGACTTATGAGAGATGATTTTACCGCCAAGACCAAAGATATTTTAGCTAAAAGAGTGGGCTTTCATTGTTCTAATCCGGCATGTAGAACCTTGACTTGCGGACCAAGAACGGAATTGAACAAGTACATTTCAATTGGTGTGGCTTCTCATATAACAGCTGCTTCTCCAGATGGCCCTCGTTACGACAAACACCTTTCTAATGCAGAAAGAAGCTCAATCGAAAATGGACTTTGGCTGTGTCAAAATTGCTCTAAAATTATAGATAACGATCCGACCAAATATTCTGAAAAAAATCTCAAAGAATGGAAGTTAAAAGCGGAAAGGTTTGCTTTAAACAAAATATCCATCAAAACTAGTGAGGCGGTTCATGACGCGCAGCTCTTAGAGCAATTGTCAACGTTTGCTAGAATAAGTTTTGAGTATGCCTTACCATTCGATCCCGAAATTGAAGGCAAAGACGAAAACTACATTAAAGTTGCTACAAAAAGCATCTATGACATGATAGTGTGCTCTTATATTCAAACTTCGAAATATTTAAAAAGAGATAAGTTCGTATTCGCCCTAAGTCTAAATTTTGAAATAGAGCAAGACAGAATTTGTTTTTATGGTGAATTAATTACGCATTTAACTCCTTTTGGCTTCTACTTTGGAGTAATGGCAGAAATGCTAAATCAAGTTAAAATAGACGAGTTAATTGAATATATCAATTCAGTTCCATTTATCAACTATAGACGACAATTGGCTTTTGGAAGTTTCATCCCTTACAAAATATCAAGGGTTAATCCAGCTAAAATTATGGTGGAATGCAATCCAGCAAAGTTTATTTATGAGAACGGATTAATTTCAACTAGTGATCTGCTAATATTCCTATCTCAATCTACACGGAAAGGTATAACGGTAGTCGATGACTTGAATGATGTTGAATCGCTCAATAAATTCATGAAGCTGTATGAAAAAATAGAAAATGGTTTTGATTTTTCGGAAGTTGAAATTGATACTGAGGATCCTGAGAATTGGTTTGTCGTTGAGAATAAAACTCCATAACATCATACATCAAATCATGCTGCTTGCTACTAGAGGAAATGTTTTAGCATACTCCAGCTCCGCTGAATCTGCGATTCAGCACATGGAAAAGAAAAGGTATGAGCTGAATCACAGATTCAGCTATATTGCATCCTAAACAATCTGCCTTACAATAAGCACGAATGATGTATAGGCGATATCTTGATCCGATATAATAAATATGAAACAAATAAGTGTAATCAATTCTATAGAAGTACCAGAAGGGTTTGAGGATGATGCTATAAAAATCAGGGATGTTTATATAGAATATTTTAAAACTAAGGCTGGGTTCGTCAGTTCTACTTTTTACCGCTCTATCAATAGTGAAAACAAATTCAATTTTGTAAACATCGTCGTTTGGGATTCCTACGATTCTTTTCAGGCAGTAGTGAACAGTGGCTTTGAAAACGAGGAAGGACTGAATGAAGATGCCATGAAAGTATTGGGCAAAGGATTTCCACATCCGATCAAAGTATCTCCCGGTCAATTTGAAACTATAAGGAATGACTGAATGAACGGTAAAGCCATTATAACAATTTTTATTGTGCTGATAAGTACGCTTGCTTATGGACAGCAGGCATATCAGTATTCCCAACCCACGCAGCTTCAGGATGGGTGGGAAACTGACAACCTTCAATCATTGGGGGTTGACTCTACATTGATTTATGCCTTGTTTAACAAACTGCAAAATGAAGCACATGAGGTGCACAGTGTTTTATTGGTGAAGAAGTGTAAAATCATCATTGAAGAGTATTTTGGAGAATATGTGGTGAATGAGCTACACGATCTTCGGTCTGTGACCAAAAGTATTATCGCACTTTTAATGGGAATAGCCATTGATAAAGGATTTGTTGGTGGTGTAGATGATCCCATATCAAAATACATCAAGAACTCAATGCCTAATAAAAACCTAGGCTATAAAAAAGAGTCCATCACGATCAAGCACTTACTGACAATGTCCACTGGACTAGATTGCAATGATTGGGACAAAAAATCGAAGGGACAGGAAGATAAAATATATAAGAAAGACGATTGGTTGCAGTATTTCTTGGATTTACCAATGATTAATGAACCCGGAGCAGTTTCTAATTATTGTACGATGTGCGCCGTGATGACTGCAGAAATCATAAGCCAGGCTTCAGGTTTGACCATCGACAAGTTTGCCGAACGCTATTTATTCAGCCCATTAGGGATTGGCA